>JBKCEY010000185.1:0-2158 GCA_046304115.1 Burkholderiales bacterium
CGCCACGGCCAATCTGCTCGGCGCCTGGGTCGAGCAGGGCCAGCAGCGGCTGGACATCGCTTCCATCAAGGCCCATCCAGCGGGGGCGGCCGAAGGAGCCGGTACCAGGGCCAAAACCGCCTCAGCGAAAGGCGGGCCAAGGGCTGTGATCATTCTTGGCGGGGGTACGGTTCGCGACGGTGTTGCAGCGCCCGATCGAGAGCGACTCAAGGAAGGAACCCTGCAGCGGGTGCTCGAGGGGGCGCGTATCGCACGAGGCACGGGTCTGCCGGTGCTGGTCTCAGGTGGCATCCCAATCGGGCTGAATCGCCCCGAGGCCCATGTGATGCGGGATGTTCTGCAGGAGCAGTTCGGCGTCAGCGTTCGGTGGGTCGAGGACCAGTCACGCGACACGGCTGACAACGCCCGGATGAGCGCAACCCTCCTGCGTACGGCGGGCATCAGCGAGATCGTTCTGGTCACGCATGCCTATCACATGACCCGGGCCCGATTGGCTTTCGAGGCGGCCGGTTTTGTCGTGACTGCGGCGCCGCACGATTTTCTGGGTGAGAGCTGGAGCGCATTGCAACCGAGAGACTTTCTGCCCCGCGCACAGGATGCCCAGGCCATCGCTCTGTGCCTGCATGAACTGCTTGGCAGACTCTGGTATCGGTGGCAAGGCCATGCCTGAGCCTGACGTGAACCCGGGGACTTGGGCCAGAGCGCAGGGCCCCCGGTGGTAAGGTGCGGCACCTGAGGTCTGGCCCCGTTGATCATGAACCCCCCTGATTCCGCGCGATCCGGCTTGCTGCAACCCGGCGTGCGACGGCGGGAGGTGGCAGCCTGGGCCGCCTATGACTTTGCTAATTCGGGCTACGTGACGGTTGTCATCACGGCCGTCTTCAACGCCTATTTTGTCGGCGTGGTGGCCAACAAGGCCGACTGGGCAACTTTTGCCTGGACGGTCGCGCTGGCCGTGTCGAACCTGTCGGTCACGATCCTGATGCCGGCCCTGGGGGCCTGGGCCGATCGACACGCGGCAAAAAAGAGACTGCTGGCCTTGTCAACCGCAGGCTGCATCGTGGGAACGGCCGGGCTTTATTTCTGCGGGGCAGGCGATATCGCGCTGGCGATGGCGCTGGTGGCCTTTTCCAACTTCTGCTACGCCGTGGGCGAAGCGGTTGCTGCAGCGTTTCTGCCCGAGCTCGCCAAGCCCCGTGCGCTCGGCCAGATCAGCGGCTGGGCCTGGGGATTCGGCTTTTTTGGCGGAATGCTCTCGCTGGGCCTGGGCTTGGCCTGGGTGCTGAGCGCACCTTCACGGGGTGAGACGGGCGCGCAGTCGGTCCCGTTCACGATGCTGATCGTGGCGGGCCTTTTCGCTCTGGCCAGTCTGCCCACCTTCCTGCTCCTGCGCGAGCGAAGCGCAGCCCGCACTGGTGGCGAAGCCCGTGCCATGAGGCAGGTGCTGGCAACCTTGGCCCGTGCCCGGACATTCCCGGACTTCTGGCGACTGCTGGCCTGCGGTACGGCCTACTTTGCCGGTATTTCGGTGGTGATTGCGCTGTCGGCCATCTATGCCGAACAGGCCATGGGCTTCACACAGGAACAGACCATGATGCTGATCTTTCTGGTCAACATCGCGGCGGCGCTCGGGGCCTTTGCTTTCGGCCATCTGCAGGATCGCATCGGTCACAAGCGGGCTCTGGCCATCACGCTCTGGGGCTGGCTGGTGATGGGCCTGATGGCCGCGTTTGCGCAGGGGCCTGCAATGTTCTGGGTCGCGGCGGTCATTGCTGGCTTGTGCATGGGGTCGAGTCAGTCGTGCGGACGTGCGCTGGCGGCTTATCTCATCCCGCCGAGCCAGTTGGCGGAATTCTTCGGGCTCTGGACGCTGGCCACAAGACTCTCGGCAGTCATCGGCCCGTTGGTCTATGGCGCCATCACCTGGATGACACAAGGCAACCACCGGGCCGCCATCCTGGTGACCGGTGTGTCGTTTGTTCTGGGCCTGTGGTTGCTGCGTGGCATTGACGTGGAGCGCGGCCACGCTCGGGCCCGAAACGAAGGTCGCGATCCCTCAGTGATCGGCTGACTGCCCCTTCTCGCTTTTTCTACATTCTCAAGGAGTTTGTCTGATGATCACCAAATCCGTTCTTCAAGCCGCCGATGTCACTCGCAT
>JBKCEY010000186.1:0-10063 GCA_046304115.1 Burkholderiales bacterium
CGCAGGAACGACGTGCGCGCTGGCAACTGCTTGGCGAGTTGCGCGAGGCCATGGCAGCAGTCCAACTCGCGGAGATCGAACTCGCGCAGGCCGAGCTGCGGGCCCACGGGCTGCGTCAACTGGCGGACGATGTGGCGCGTCGGGTCAGGGCGGGTGACCTGGCCCCAGCCGATGAACTGGCTTCCCAGGCGCAATGGCTGGAGGCCCATGGCCGCGTGCAGGCGGCCATCCAGGGCCTTGCTGCCAGGCGATCGGCGTGGTCCCTGCTCACGGGCCTTGAACAGTTGCCGGTGGATGAGGTCTTTGCAGCACCATCGAGGTCGGTTCCCGATACCCATCCGGAGCTTGTGCATTCGGCAGCCGAAGTCGAGTTTGCGTATCGGCGCATACGCCAGTTGCAGACGGTTCGCTCGGGCGCCCCGGAAGTGAATCTGGGCGTGCGCCATGAGAGCGCCGGTACGGGGAGCGGGCGCGGGCAGCGCAGCGTGGTCATCGGGCTGCGAGTGCCTGTGGGTGGCGAGGTTCATCGACAGCCCGAGATCGAACAAGCCCTGGCTGAACTGGATCTGGTCCGAGCAAGGCAGCACCGGCTGCGCGAGCGACTGGCCAGCGACCTCCTTCTGGCCGAGCAGCAACTGCAGGTCGGCCAGATGCGCCAGCAAGCCGAAACCGAACGTACGGCGCTTCTGGAGCAACGCGCAGGCCATATCGACCGGGCTTTCCGTGCGGGCGAGTCGGCTCTGACGGAGGTCTTGCAGTCGCAGGCGCTGGCCGCCGAATCACGGGTCGCGCTCGCCCGTCAGCGCGTTGAATTGCATCTCGCTCGAGTCCGCCTCGAGCACTTGACCGGAGTCCTTCCATGAGGCCCTTCATCCGTCGATCCCCCATTGTGTGGTTCAGACAGCTCACCCTTCGGATGCTGACGACCTGTGCGTGCAGCCTGCTGGTTTTGCCAGCCTTCGCCGGACCGGGAGCGCATGGACCGAATGGCGAGCATCTCGATGCACCGGTGGGCGCAGTGGCCGTGGCCAGCCATCCGCGTGCAGCCGCCCACACAGAGACCTTCGAGCTTGTGGCTGAACTCAAGGACGGCGCACTCACCATCCTGGTCGACCGGTACGAAACCAATGAACCCGTGCTCGGCGCCACACTGGAAGTCGAATCCGGCTCGCTCAAGGCTCGAGCGGTTTTTCGGCCCGATCAGGGCGACTATGTCATCACCGAGCCCCTGCTGATCCAGGCGCTGTCCACGGCGGGTCAGCACAGCCTGGTGCTGACCCTCATTGCGGGCCAGGAAACGGATCTTCTCGATGCCAGTCTGACCACCCCGACCCGCACAGATCCGCGATCCCTTGCGCATGGGCATGGGCCTGACCGGGGCCACGGCTTCGGATCGCATCGGACGCTCTGGGGCGCAGCGGGCCTGGCTGCCGTGGTCGTGATTGCAGGCTATGCCCTGCGGCGCAGGCAGCAACGCCAGAAGACCGTCATGGAGGTCGTGCAATGAAAACCATTCTGACTGCATCAATCGTGTTCTCCCTGCTGCAGGCACCCGTACTGGCAGGCCCTGGCGCCCATGGCCCCAATGGCGAACACCTTGATGCGCCCAGTGGCGCACCGAACGCCTCAGGACTGGCGCGTCTGCCGGATGGCAGTGTGAATGTTCCCAAGGTGGCCCAGCGCCGGATGGCCATCCGCACCGTGCTGGCACCCTCGAGCGATGCCTCGGTCACTCTCGAATTGCCGGGCCGGGTGGTGGCTGACCCCAACGCGAGCGGGCGGGTGCAGGCCATCCACGGAGGCCGCGTCGAGCCCGGTCCGACCGGCCTGCCGGTCGTGGGTCAGAGCGTCAGACAAGGTCAGACGCTGGCCTTTGTGCGCCACCATGCAGAGCCTTACGCCCTGGGCCAGCAACAGGCCCAGCTGGCGGAGTTGCAGCCGCAACGGGTGATCGCCGAGCAACGGGTCCGACGCCTTGAAGATCTTGAAGCGACGGTGCCCCGCAAGGACATCGAAGCGGCCCGGGAGCAAGCGCGCGGGCTTGCCGATCGCGAGCGCAGCATCCGGCAAAGCCTGGCCTCGCGCGAGGCCCTGCTCGCTCCGGTCAGCGGCATCGTCGCCCGAACCGATCTGACCCTGGGCCAGGTTGTGGATTCGCGGGAGGTGCTTGCAGAGGTCGTCGATCCCGCGCGCATGCTGGTCGAGGCGACCAGCGCAGACAGCACCCTGGGCGGTCGCATCCAGGCTGCCTCGCTCGATGCCAAGCCCGGTGTCGCCTTGCGCTTTCGGGGCGCCTCGCGCGCGCTGCGCGAAGGCCTGCTCCCCATGACATTCTCGATCACACCCACGCGCGCAGGCGCTGCGCTGCCCCTGGCCATTGGAGAGCCGGTCACGGTTCTGGTGCAGACGCGAGATCGCATCAAGGGCATCGTGCTGCCCGCACAGGCTCTGGCGCGCAACCCGTCCAATGAACCCATCGTGTGGATCAAATCCGGCGAAGAGCGCTTCTACCCGCAACCCGTTCAGTTTCGACCGATCAATGGCGAGCAGGTGGTGGTGACGCAGGGCCTGAGCGCCGACAACCGTGTGGTCGTGCAGGGCGCTGCACTGATCGCCCAGATTCGCTGAACCCGAGGGCTTGAGGCCATGTTCAACTGGATCGTTCGCGCGAGTCTGCACAACCGTCTGTTCGTCTGGGCAGGCGCAGCCCTGCTGCTGGCCTATGGCTCCATCACGGCCTGGCGAACGCCGGTCGATGTCTTTCCCGATCTGAACAAGCCGCTCGTGACCGTGATGACCGAGGCCGGTGGCATGGCGCCGCAGGAGGTCGAGCAGCTGGTGACCTTTCCACTGGAGACGGCGCTCAACGGCATGCCCGGAGTGACCCGTGTGCGCAGCACCTCGGGGGTAGGCCTGTCTCTGGTCTATGCGGAATTCGACTGGGGCACCGATATCTATCGCAATCGCCAGCTGGTGGCCGAGCGCCTCGCCCTGGTGCGCCAACAAATGCCCGGTGACATCTCGCCTGTCATGGGTCCGGTCTCCTCCATCATGGGCGAAATCATGCTGGTCGCTCTGCCGCTTGCTTCCGCGGACACCAGAGGCGCCACAGCGACACCGATGCAGGCGCGCGAATACGCCGACTTTGTTCTGCGCCCGCGTCTGTTGTCGATTCCGGGCGTCTCGCAGGTGATCCCGATTGGTGGTGATGTCCGTACGCTGCGCGTGGCTCCCGATACGGTTCGCATGGCCCAGTTCGGTGTCTCGCTCACGCAGCTCGAGCAATCACTCAAGGGCTTTGCAGGCAACGCGGGGGGCGGATTCATCGATCTGCACAGCCGCGAATATCTGATTCGTCACCTCGGCCGAACCCATCAGGTGAGCGACCTCGCCGGGATTGCGGTGGGCTGGAAAAACGGCCGACCCATTCTTCTGGAGCAGGTGGCCACGGTGTCGTTTGCGCCCGGGCTCAAGCGGGGCGATGCGGGCTACAACGGCGTGCCGGCCGTGATCGTGAGCGTTCAGAAACAACCGCAGGCCGACACGGTGGCCCTGACCGCCCAGGTGGAACGGGCCCTGGCCGAACTCAAGGCCGGATTGCCTGCAGGCCTGGCCGAACCCCGGGTCCTCTTTCGTCAAGCCGACTTCATCAAGGCCTCGATCGGCAATGTGACCGAGGCCCTGCGCGATGGGGCGATCATGGTCATGATTGTGCTGTTTGCCTTCCTGCTCTCCGCGCGCACCACCCTCATCTCGTTGACGGCCATCCCCTTGTCGCTGGCGGTCACGGCGCTGATGTTCAACCTGCTGGGTCAGTCGATCAACGTCATGACCCTGGGAGGCCTGGCCATTGCGATCGGCGAGCTGGTGGATGATGCCGTGGTCGATGTCGAAAACATCCTTCGACGTCTCAAGCAGAACCGTAGCGCGGCGCAGCCGCTGTCCGCACTGGAGGTGGTGAGGCAAGCCAGTGTGGAGGTGCGTTCCGGAATCGTCTATGCCACCGCCATCGTGGTGCTGGTGTTCGTGCCACTGTTCGCATTGCCCGGTATCGAGGGCCGTCTCTTCACGCCACTGGGCATTGCCTACATCGTCTCGATCGCGGCCTCGATGCTCGTGTCGATGACGGTGACACCGGTTCTGTGTCTGTATCTGCTGCCCGGCATGAAGCGCCTCGATCATGGTGACAGTCCGCTGGTGGCCTGGCTCAAGCGCCAGGATGCCCGCTTGCTCAACTGGTCATTTGCTCGCGCGCGCGGCCTGATCGGGCTGTCGGTGATTGCGGTGGCGGTAGCGGCGGCATCGGTGCCCTTTTTTCCGCGAGCCTTTCTACCCGCCTTCAATGAAGGCTCTCTGGTGCTTGGGCTGGTCATGCAGCCGGGTACTTCACTGGCCGAAGCCAACCGGGTCGGCGCTGCGGCCGAGGTGCTCATCCGGCAGGTTCCTGAAGTCACGCAGGTCGGCCGACGCACCGGACGAGCCGAACTCGATGAGCATGCCGAGGGCGTGCATTCCGCCGAGATCGATGTCGACCTCAAACGCAGCGATCGCGACCGTGAGGCGATCATGGCCGATCTTCGTGAGCGCCTGTCGAGTCTGCCTGCGCAGGTCGCGATCGGTCAGCCCATCAGTCACCGGCTCGATCACCTGCTGTCGGGCGTCAGGGCCCAGGTGGCCGTCAAGGTCTTTGGCGATGACATCGATACGCTGCGCGGCCTTGCCGAGCAACTGCGCGGGCAATTGGCCTCCATTCAGGGCCTGGTGGATCTGACGGTCGAAAAGCAGGTGCTGATTCCCCAGATCACGGTGCGCCTGGACCATCGCAAGGCAGCCCAACTGGGTTTGTCGCCCGGTGAGGCGATCCGTGTGCTGCAGGTGCTGACCGATGGCGCGCATGGTGCGCAGATCGTCGAGGGCTCACGCCGCTATGATCTGGTGCTGCGCCTGCCTGACAGTCGCCGCGGCCCTCAGGACCTGGCCAACACCCTCATCGACACGCCAGCGGGCCGGGTACCCGTGTCGGCATTTGCGACGGTTGAGGAATCCGACGGGCCCAATCAGATCGGGCGCGAGAATGGTCGCCGGCGGATCGTGGTCTATGGCAACACCGATGGGCGCAACATGAGCGAGGTGATCGAGGCCATCCGCGGCACCCTCAGTGCCCAGACGCTGCCCAGTGGCTACTTCATCAGCCTGGAGGGACAGTTTCAGGCCCAGGAGCAGGCCACCCGCCTGATCGCGGGGCTGTCGGTCGTCTCTTTGCTGCTGATCTTTCTGGTCCTGTATTCACGCTATCGCTCAAGCGTGCTGGCGGCCATCGTCATGGCCAACATCCCTCTGGCACTGATCGGTGCCGTTGCCGCGATGTGGATCGCGGGCGTTCAGCTGTCGGTCGCCTCGATGGTGGGGTTCATCACGCTGGCTGGCATCGCCACCCGAAACGGCATCCTCAAGATCAGCCACTACATCAACCTGTGCCGATTTGAAGGAGAGACCTTCAGCCAGAGCATGATCGTGCGCGGCTCACTCGAGCGGCTGACCCCCGTGCTGATGACGGCCCTGGTGGCTGCGTTTGCGCTCACGCCCCTGTTGCTCGCGAGCGATGCGCCCGGCAAGGAGATCCTGCACCCGGTGGCGGTTGTGATTTTCGGGGGTCTGATGAGTTCGACCCTTCTTGACACCCTGCTGACGCCCCTGCTCTTCTGGTGCTTCGGCCGCAAGCCGCTGGAGCGACTGCTCGATGATGGAGCGCAAGCGACGACTGAAGTGCCTGTCAAGGAGGCGTACTGAATCGCATGCCCTCGGCCTCGGTCGCCTTGATACGCCGCCATCGTTTCGATCTTTCGATTCAGGCTGTCCTGCCCTGTTGCTCAGTCGCTTTCGCCTCGCCTTTCGCCTCGTCTTTCGCCTCCTCTATCGCCTCCTTTCACCGTCCTTTCATCCCCCTGGAAATCCTCATGAAGATCCTGAAGACCACCCTGCCCGTTGTCCTGTTGTCGCTCGGCCTGCTTGGGGCTTCGGCCGCACAGGCCCACGGCACCGCCAAGGCGCGGCATGGCGGCATCGTTCAGATGGCCAATGACCTGCAGTTCGAACTGGTTGTCGAAGCCGACGGGGCGTCGGTCTACCTCTATGATCACGACAAGCCTCTGGCGTCAAAAGAGGTCAGCGGCAAGTTGAGCGTGCTGCAGGGCACTCAGAAAATCGAGGCTGAGCTACGCCCGTCCAGCGAGAACCGACTCAAGGCCACCGGCTTGAAGCTCGCCAAGGGCGACAAGGTTGTGGCCGTGCTCAACACCCTGAACGGCAAGACCACAACCGTGCGTTTCACGGTGCGCTGAGCCCGGGCACGACACGCTGCCTGGCCAGAGGGGCCGAAACCGCAGCGCTGTGCTATGCCGCGCAGCGCTTTGCTACGCCGCTGAGACCTCGGCCCCGGCTGCAACGATGGGAATGGTTGCCGGGCTTGAAGGCGCCGTGTGCAAATGACAGGCCACCATGCGACCGGTTCCGTCGCCCACGAGCGGCGGCATCTCGGTCTTGCAGCGATCCATCGCCTGCGGACAGCGGGTATGGAATCGGCAGCCCGAAGGCGGACGCAGGGCGCTGGGTACTTCGCCACTGACCACCACACGCTGGCGGCGCGCCTCTACTGACGCGTCGGCCACCGGAATCGCGGCCAGCAGGGCCTGGGTGTAGGGATGCAGCGGATTGCGATACAGATCGTCGCGCGAAGCGATCTCGACGATCTTGCCCAGATACATCACGGCAATGCGATCGCTGATGTGACGCACCACGGCCAGGTCGTGCGCCACGAAGATGTAGGACAGACCCAGGCGCTCCTGCAGGTCCATGAAGACATTGACCACCTGGGCCTGAATCGACACATCAAGGGCCGAGACCGCTTCGTCGCACACGATCATGCCAGGCTCGAGCGCCAGGGCACGCGCGATGCCAATCCGCTGACGCTGCCCGCCCGAGAATTCATGCGGATAGCGCTCGGCCATGTCGGGCAGCAGACCCACCGTGGAGAGCAGGCTGGCAATGCGATCCCGGTAAGCCGACTGATCCTTGTCCAGACCGTGCACCTGCAGAGGCTCGCCCACGATGTCCTTGACCCGCATGCGCGGGTTGAGTGAACCATAAGGGTCCTGATAGACCATCTGCATACGCCTGCGCACCCCGCGCATGCGCTCGCGCGAGTAGCCCGTGATGTCCTCGCCCTCAAAAACGATCTGTCCCGCGGTGGGCTCAAGCATGCGCAACACCGCCAGGCCGGTGGTGGACTTGCCGCAGCCGCTCTCGCCCACCAGGCCGAGCGTCTCGCCGCGCCGCAGATCAAACGAGATGCCGTCAACGGCATGTACCGTCGCCACCTGCTTTTGCACGATCACGCCCTTGTGCACCGGAAAGTGCACCTTCAGATCGCGCACGCTGAGAATGATGTCTTCAGTCATCGAGGAAACACGCCTTTTGATGACGGGGACCGATCTCACGCAAGGCCGGTCGCTCCTGGTGGCAATGGGCCGTGGCCTGTTTGCAGCGGGGCGCAAAGGCGCAGCCCGGAGGCAGGGCGGCAAGATTGGGCGGTTGACCCTCGATGGGCACGAGCCGCTTGCGGGTATCGCCATCGAGCCTCGGAATGGAGGCGAGCAGGCCCCGGGTATAGGGATGCGAGGGTCGGGCATACAACTGGGCCGCAGGGGCCGACTCGACCACCCGTCCGCCATACATCACGATCACCCGGTCGGCGTAGCGGGCCACCACACCCAGATCGTGGGTGATCAGAATGAGCGCCGAACGCGCCTTTCTGGCCAGATCCTGCAGGAGATCGAGCACCTGGGCCTGCACGGTCACATCGAGCGCCGTGGTGGGCTCATCGGCAATGATCAGCTGAGGCTCGCAGGCGAGCGACATGGCAATCATGGCGCGCTGGCGCATGCCGCCCGAGAACTGATGCGGATAGGCATTGACGCGGGTGGCGGCATCAGGAATGCGCACCTGGTCGAGCAGTTCACGGGCCCTCTCGATGGCCGCCGTCCAGGGGGCCTTGCGATGCAGATTGACCGGCTCACCAATCTGTCGGCCCACCGTGATCGACGGATTAAGCGAGGACATCGGCTCCTGAAAGATCATGGCGATGCGATTGCCCCGGATGGCGCGAATACCGGCGTCGTCGAGTTTGAGCAGGTCGGTGCCATCGAAGTGGATCTCGCCGCTCACGATTTCGCCCGGCGGATTGGGAATCAGGCGCAGCAGCGACAGCGCTGTGACGCTCTTGCCGGAGCCCGACTCGCCCACGATGGCCACCGTCTCGCCGGAGTGCACATCAAAGGAGACATTGTCGACCGCGAGCACCGTGCCGCGCTCGGTGCGAAAGCGGGTGGTCAGGCCTCGCACGCTTAGCAGGACTTCAGTGACCGGCTGATCGCTCATGAGTGTGTCTCTTGTCTTTTTGGGATGGGCCTTCAGTAGCCCATCTTTTTCTTCAGATCCTGATCGATCCAGATGCGCGCATAGACCGGGCCGGGACGGCCGCCACCGCCGCGCAATTCACCACCGTAGTTCTTGACCCAGGGCCAGTAGGCACTGAACTCCAGGGGCGTGGGCAGCCACACGAAGGGCGCATGGTCGAGCATCTCGCGATTGATGGCCTTGAGGGTGCGCTGGCGGCTCGTCTCCACGCGATCGGAGAACATCGCATCGATGCGTTTGTCCAGACCGGCATCGTTGACCATGCCGGTGTTCCAGTTCTGGCCTGACTTGAAGAGCTTGGACACCGAGATGGTGGGGCTGCCATGCGCCGTGCTCATCAGGTAACCCGCCGAATGCGCCTTCTTGAGCTGCTGGGAATAAAAGGCCCCATATTCGAGGGTCTGAACCTGGGTCTTGATACCCACCCGCTCGTAGTAGGCCACCAGCATCGGGAGCATGTCGAGCTGGGCAGGCGCACAGGCGCAGACCGTGAGCCGGAAGGTGAAACCGTTGGGATAGCCCGCTTCAGCCAGCAGTTTCCGGGCCTTCTCGGGGTTGTAGGCAAAGAGCTCTTTGACCGACTCGGGCATGGCCGAGAGCGGCTCGTAATAGCCTGTCCAGTCGGGATGCATCGGAAAGCCGAGCATCACGGCGTTCCCACCGTAAAAGCCCTTGATGATCTCGTCCTTGTTGACGGCCATGTTCATCGCGCGCCGCACGCGAACATCATCGAAGGGTTTCTGGTCGGTACGCAGCGACAGGTAGTAGCCGGTATTGGCCACCCCGCTCACCCACTTGATCGCCGGCGCGTTTTTCTTGAGTTCTTCAACCGCCTGCCAGCGCACCGTCTCGAGGATGTCGAGCTTGCCGGTGCGCAGCGCCGCATGCTGCGCCGACTCGTCCTTGATGGTGCGCACCACCAGCCGATCAGCGAAGGGCAGCTTGTAGGACACGCCGCCGATGGTCTCTCTGTCCCAGTAGACCGAGTTGCGGGTGTAGGTGGTGGAGTTACCCGAGATGAAGTCGGTCAGCAGGAAGGGGCCCGAGCCGGTGTGGTTCTTCCACTGCGCCATGCCCGCCTGAGCCATCTCTTTGGGGAACACATGGCCATAGTGGCCATAGCCCGATCGCATGTCCCATTCGGCATGAAAGTCCTTGAAGGTGAGCACCACGGTGTGTTTGCCGGTGGCCTCGACCTTGACGATGTGATCCCAGTACTCCTTGACCGCCCGCGGGCTCTTGCGCAGGTACTCGTAGCTGAAGGCCACGTCATCGGCCACCAGCTCGCGCGCGGCCATCACGCCTTTCTTTTCGGGGAACATCACCCCCTGACGCAGTTTCACCTCAAGGCGCAGCGGGTTTTCCATCCAGCGCCAGGACTCCGCCAGCTCACCCCGGATGGCATCCAGAGGAATGTAGTTGTTGTCACGAAAGCGATGCGGCCCGCCATTGCGCCGGGCCTTGGAAAAGTCGGCCGCAAAGAGCCGCTCGATGTAGTGGCCGGTGTCATCGGCCTGCTTCCAGTGCCAGTCGGCCAGCTCCCAGCTCTGCGCGCTCAGCGTGACATAGATGTTGCCCACGCTCAGGG
>JBKCEY010000187.1:0-2488 GCA_046304115.1 Burkholderiales bacterium
CCACTGACCCGCCTCGGCTTGCGCGGTCCAGGCGGCTACGCGCTCGTGGCCGTGCAACGGAACCAGACGCTGCAGTTGCGAAACGAGTGGGCTGTCGGGCCTGCACAGATGCTGGTAATCCTCCACCAGAAACCGTGTTCGGGTTGAGACATCGGCTTCGACCTGGATCATCCTGGAAGCGCGGATGTTCAGAATCATCGCTTCGGGTATCTGGCATTGTCCGATCTTGCGGCTCTCGGATTCGACAAAGACAGGGCGCGTCGGATCCAGGGCGCGGGTCGCGGCCCACAGCAGGGATTCGAATCGCTTCTGGCCTGGTTGCTCGACGGTGTCTTGCGCGGGCGCTTGAGGCGATTGCAGACCGGCCTGAGCGGGCCATTGTCCGAGCACCGACCCTCGATGTCGGGCGAGCGCCTCCAGATCAAGAATCTGAGCGCCATGCCGCTGCAGGCTCTCGAGCAGCCGGGTCTTGGCCGTACCGGTTCGCCCGGCAATGACCGTCAGGCTGAGCGCAGCGCTGCGGCTCTGAAGGTCCTTCAGCATGGCCTGGCGAAACGCCTTGTAGCCGCCCTCAATCAGGCTGACGGGCCAGCCAATACGGGCCAGGACTGTGGCCAATGACCCTGAGCGCTGTCCGCCTCGCCAGCAATAGAGGAGCGGACTCCAGTGGCGGGGCTGCTGGCTGAACTGGCGCTCAATCAGATCGGCAATGTTGCGTGCCACGCGGGCCGCACCAAGGCGCTTGGCCTCGAAAGCGCCTTGCTCGGCATTGAGGGTGCCCACCTCGGCGCGCTCCTCGTCATCGAGCACAGGTGTGTTGGCAGCGCCCGGCAGATGATCCAGCGCAAACTCGGATGGACTGCGTACATCCAGGATGACCTTGAATTCATCCCAGCGAGCCACAACCTCCTCGGCAGTCAATCGACGTGGCTCTTTCATGCCAGGGGAGGGTGAGCGACGGGATTGACCATGATGGCTTGCCTTGCTTCAGATCAGTGCAAGGTTCTGACTTACACTAGGGTTTTACCGGATCCAGCTGCATGAAAGTCTTCAACCTAGCCTGCGAACACGACCACGCGTTTGAGGGTTGGTTCGCTTCGGCCGAAGACTACGACAGCCAGCTCGCCGGAGGCTTGCTGGAGTGTCCCACGTGCGCCAGCCGAACGATACGCAAGTTGCTTTCGGCGCCCCGGCTGAATCTGTCGACCCAGGGGCAGCAGGCTGCATCGCCAGCCACCACGCCGTCTGACGCCGCCGCAGCCCAGGCGCTGCTGTTCAAACTGGCCCGCCACATCATGGCCAACACCGAAGATGTGGGTTCGAGATTTGCCGAAGAAGCCCGCCGCATTCACTACAAGGAAGCCCCTGACCGAGGCATCCGGGGTCAGGCCAGTGCTGAAGAGGCACGCGAACTCGCCGATGAAGGAATCGAGGTCATGGCACTGCCGGTGCCTGCCGCAGCCAAGGAACCCTTGCAGTAATCAGCGGTTGGGCATCGGGGGCTTCAGCCAGGCAGCCCCGAGCGGAGGAATCGCTGCCCGAGTCCAGGCGCGATCCTCCTGCACAGGCTGCGAATCGATCAGGCTCCGCGGGTGATGGGCATTTCCACCTGATTGGCCGCACCGGGAATGGTGAGGTGCTTGGCGAGCTCGAGCTTGGCTACCGCGTTGCGATGCACTTCGTCAGGGCCGTCAGCCAGTCGCAATGTGCGCTGATGGGCATACATGTAGGCCAGCGGGAAGACCTGCGAAACGCCGCCGCCACCATGGGCCTGAATCGCCCAATCGATGATCTGGCAGGCCATGTTGGGTGCGATCACCTTGATCATGGCGATCTCGGCCTTGGCGATCTTGTTGCCCACCGTGTCCATCATGTGCGCCGCCTTGAGCGTCATCAGACGGGCCTGGTCGATCATGCACCGGGCGTCGGAAATCCGCTCATGCCAGACCGACTGGCTCGCCACCGGCTTGCCAAAAGCGACCCGCGAATTCAGTCGCTTGCACATCAATTCCAGCGCCCGCTCTGCGGCACCAATCGAACGCATGCAGTGGTGAATGCGGCCCGGCCCGAGACGGCCCTGCGCAATCTCGAAGCCTCGACCTTCACCCAAGAGGATGTTCGTGACCGGGACCCGTACATTGGTCAGCGTGCATTCCACATGGCCGTGGGGCGCGTCGTCGTAGCCAAAGACGTTGAGGATCTTCTCGATCTTGAATCCCGGGGTGTCGCGCGGCACCACGACCATCGACTGCTGCTCATGGCGGCCCGCCTCCGGATTGGTCTTGCCCATCACAATGAGGACCTTGCAGCGCGGATCGCCCACGCCCGAACTCCACCACTTGCGACCATTGAGGACGTACTCGTCACCCTCGCGACGGATGGAGAGCTGGATGTTTGTGGCGTCCGATGAAGCCACCGCCGGCTCGGTCATCAGGAAGGCACTGCGGATTTCGCCGCGCAGCAGGGGGTCGAGCCACTGGCGCTTGAT
>JBKCEY010000188.1:0-2420 GCA_046304115.1 Burkholderiales bacterium
CGGGGCAAGCAGCAGGACCAGTTCGCGAAATGCGCGCAGGGCGGTTGAACAGCAGGCATGAAGTTCGGTCGTCTGATCAGCCTTCTTGGCCAGATCCCAGGGCTTGGCGGCATCGATGTACTGATTGACCGCATCGGCGTACTGCATGATTTCGCGCATGGCCCGCGCGAAGTCTCGCTGGTCGTAGAGCGCAGCCACCGCATCGGCACCGGCCCAGGCCTGTGCGAAGCGTTCGTGCGCGGCCGTATCGGGGGCCGAGAGCCGCCCATCGAAGCGCTTGACCAGAAAGCCCGCACAGCGGCTGGCGATATTGACCAGTTTGCCCACCAGGTCGGCATTGACCCGGGCCATGAAGTCATCCGGGTTGAAATCGACATCCTCCACACGCGCATTGAGCTTGGCCGCGAGGTAATAGCGCAGCCACTGTGGATTCATGCCCACATCAAGGTAGCGCAGCGGGGAGATACCGGTGCCGCGCGACTTGCTCATCTTCTCGCCCGACACGGTGATGAAGCCATGCACATGGACCGCATCAGGCACCTTGTAGCCCGCGAAATGCAGCATGGCGGGCCAGAACAGGGTGTGGAAGTAGATGATGTCCTTGCCGATGAAGTGCACCTGCTCGATCGGCGCATCAGGCCGGGTGAAGGCGCTGAAGTCCATGCCCGTGCGCGCGCACAGGGCCTTGAGCGAGGCGAGGTAGCCCACGGGCGCATCGAGCCAGACATAGAAGTACTTGCCCGGCGCATCGGGAATGGGAATGCCGAAGTAAGGTTCGTCGCGAGAGATGTCCCAGTCGGCCAGGCCCGTGGATTCGCCTTTTTCGTTGGTGCCACTGCCTTCGAGCCATTCCCGGGCCTTGTTGGCCACCTCGGGTTGCAGCCGCCCCCCCAGGGCCCAATCTTTCAGGAAGGCCACGCAGCGCGGGTCGGACAGGCTGAAGAAAAAATGCTCCGAGCTGCGCATGACCGGCGTGGCGCCGCTCAGGCTGGAGTAGGGATTCTTCAGTTCGGTGGGTGAGTACACCGCGCCGCACTGCTCGCAGGAGTCGCCGTATTGGTCCTTGGCACCGCACTTGGGGCACTCGCCCTTGATGTAGCGATCGGGCAGAAACATGCCCTTCACCGGGTCGTAGAACTGCTCGATGGTCCGGGTGGCAATCAGCCCGGCCGCGCGCAGCCTGCGGTAGATGTCCTGGGAGAGCTCGACATTTTCGGGGGAGTCGGTGCTGTGCCAGTGATCGAACGAAATATGAAAGCCGTTCAGATAGGCCGGGCGCTCGGCGGCAATACGCGCCACCAGCTGCTGGGGCGTGATGCCTTCGCTTTCGGCCTTGAGCATGATCGGCGCGCCATGGGCATCGTCGGCACACACAAAATGCACCTCGTGACCCTGCAGGCGCTGAAAACGCACCCAGATATCGGCCTGGATGTACTCCATGATGTGGCCGATATGAAACGAGCCATTGGCGTAGGGCAGGGCGGTGGTAACGAAAAGGCGCCGGGTCATGGGGTGGGTGGATAGGCCGGTGAGGTGATGCAAGGTCAAAAGGCGGACGGCGAGTGCTGCCCGCAAAGACAAAAGGACCGCCCGAAGCGGCAAGGTCTGCCCGAAAAAGGAAGGTCTGCCCGAAAAAGGAAGGTCTGCCCGAAAGCGGGTCATTTTAGCGGGGCGAGGGCTTTCGGATAGACTCCGAACGCCTTTTTTGCATGGTGGTCAGACCCGAGCTTCGCTGGTCGAGGCAGATCGAGGCCACCCCAACGCGTTGCTGGAGCAAGCATGGCCGTCACGGTCGAACAGGTGAATGCGGCCCTTGCCGCCATTGTGGATCCCAATACCGGCAAGGATCTCTTGTCCTCGAAATCGGCCCGCAACATTCGGGTCGAAGAAGGCGATCTGAGCGTGGATGTCGAACTCGGCTATCCGGCGGCCAGCCAGATTCCCGTCATGAGACGCGCGGTGATCGACGCGCTCAAGGCATTGCCGGGTGTTGGCAATGTGAGCGCCAATGTCTACCAGCGCATCGTGGCGCATGCGGCTCAGCGCGGCGTGAAGCTGCTGCCCAACGTGAAGAACATCATCGCGGTGGCTTCGGGCAAAGGCGGCGTGGGCAAGAGCACCACGGCGGCCAATCTCGCGCTGGCGCTCGCCGCCGAGGGCGCCAGTGTGGGCCTGCTTGATGCCGACATCTATGGCCCGTCGCAGCCCCTCATGATGGGCATCCAGGGTCGGCCCGAAACCCTCGATGGCAAGACGCTTGAGCCGATGGTGGGCCATGGCATCCAGACCAGTTCGATCGGCTTCATGATCGACACCGACACCCCCATGGTCTGGCGTGGCCCCATGGTCACTCAGGCCCTCGAGCAGTTGCTGCGTGACACCAACTGGCGTGATCTCGATTACCTCGTGATCGACATGCC
>JBKCEY010000189.1:0-930 GCA_046304115.1 Burkholderiales bacterium
GCCGGTAGCCTGCTGGTCACTGAAGCGGGCGGTCTGATCGGCAATCTGGCCGGCGAAGCCGAACACCTGGCCAACGAAGAAGTGCTCGCAGGCAACCCCAAGATCTTCAGCCAGCTGGTGGGCCTGTTCGCGCCAGCACAAAGCTGATCTCTGCGCCAGGCACCGACTCGGTCATGGCCGCTCGCATGCTCTCGATGCGCGCCAGGGCAGCCGCACTCGGAAGATCGGGCGCAAACTCCAGAAAAATCTCGATGTAGATCCTGGGCCCGGAGCGGCGTGCCCTCAGGCCGTGCAGCCGCTCGTAGTCATCAAAGTGCTCCACCAGATGACGCAGGATGCGCAGTTTGAGCGACTCTTCCAGCGTTGCATCGAGCAGATCACCGACCGATGATGAGGTGATCGCCCAGGCCCCATGCAGCAGAAAAGCCGCA
The DNA here is from genome assembly GCA_046304115.1 of Burkholderiales bacterium. GTDB lineage: Bacteria > Pseudomonadota > Gammaproteobacteria > Burkholderiales > Burkholderiaceae_E > UBA4615. The sequence continues at coordinate 432 of JBKCEY010000189.1, forward strand.
CCCACAAGCGCTGCGAGCGGATCGAGGTAATGGCTCCAGCCATGATGCGCAAGCAGCATGGCGCCACCCAGCGCAGCGGCCATCAGGGCATCGAACAGGGCCTTTGAAAACCACAGACGGGCCTGGGATTGCAAAATGGCCGAGTGTTGCTGTCGCAGAGACAGACGCAAACGGGCCCACAGCACAAACCCGATGACCGAGTAGACCGAAAAGACCAGCAGTCCGAACAGCGTTCCTTCGGGCGCCTGCGGCTCTCTCAGGTGTCCCACCGCCTGGGTGATCACGAACACACCGGCCAGGAGCATCAGGATGCCGATCCCCATCGAGACCAGGTTCTCAAGCTTGCCGACCCCGTAGGCAAACCGCTCGTTGGGCGATTTTCGAACCGCCCTCACGGTGAGAAAGGCTGCAAGCACCGACAGAAAGTCGGTACTTTCCTTGAAGAAGTCACTCAGGATGGTGATCGAGTTCGACTGCAGCGCAGCGAACCCGATCAGGC
>JBKCEY010000190.1:0-856 GCA_046304115.1 Burkholderiales bacterium
GGGTCTCCTGAAGATGAAATACAATATCTCAAATGTTGGGATTTACTTCCAGGAGATCACCCATGAAGCTCTTGAGTTTTGAACATGCAGGCCAAACCCGATTCGGCATCGTCCAGGGCGACGGGGTGATTGATCTGGTCAAGGCCATGGGTGGCCGGTATCCCAGCCTGCGCGCGCTGCTGGCCGCGCAAGCCCTGGCCGAAGTGCGCGGCGCCATCGCTGGTCGCAGCCCTGATGTCGCGCTGTCGGAGATCCGGTTTCTGCCCGTGATCACCGATCCGGGCAAGATCTGGTGCTGCGGCCTGAACTATGTCGAGCATGTGCGAGAAACCCAGCGCGAAGTCACCGAGCAGCCCACCTTCTTCATGCGGGTCGCCGATTCACAGGTCGGTCACAACCAGCCCATGATGCGTCCGGCCGAGTCGGTTCAACTCGACTTCGAAGCCGAAATCGCCGTGATCATCGGCAAGCCGGGCCGACGGATTGCCGAGCAGGACGTGGGCGCGCATATCGCCGGCTATGCCTGCTACAACGATGGCAGCGTGCGCGACTGGCAGCGCCACACCTCGCAGTGGATTCCTGGCAAGAATTTCTGGCGTACCGGCGGCTTCGGGCCCTGGATGGTCACTGCCGACGAGATTCCCTTCGGCACCGAGATGACCCTCACCGCGCATCTGAACGGCCAGGAAATGCAGCGCGCCACCACCTCGATGATGATTCACTCGATTGCGCGCCAGATTGCGTATGTCTCGAAAGTGGCGCCGTTGCAGGCGGGCGATGTCATCGTGACGGGCACCCCGGGTGGGGTGGGCGCGCGCCGCACGCCGCCGATCTGGATGAAGGCGGGCGATGTGAT
>JBKCEY010000191.1:0-795 GCA_046304115.1 Burkholderiales bacterium
GACGACGCCTGACGCCCTCCGATGTCGTACCAGGACCACATCAGTCGACGCTCCTGGCCGATGGCAAGGAGGCGCTCCTGAACGCCATGCGACAGACCCGTTTCCTGCGAATCAAGCGACTTCGCGCTGACCACGGACCATCGATGGCTTCTTCTGTCTGGCACAGGACTGTTGCTCCACGCAATCATTTCCCGACCTTCAGATTGCGCAGCAAAGTACGCGGTGGTGAACTCCATCAGATCTGTTGAATCTGTCACGTCAACCTTCAAACGGCCGCTGACGATTTCGCGTGCGCCCTCGATTTGGGGAGGGGCAAGCAGATCACTGGACTCCAATGGGCCCACAGCCGACTCGATCTTGATCCGCAGCCCTTCCCGCGGTGTGACGCGAGTCAGTTGCCGCTCAAGTGCTGGTACCAGGGCAACCAGAACAGCAGCGATAGCCAACACGGCCGCTGAGGGGCGTGCCAGGATAGGAACGCCCTGCAGCCCAAGGCTTTCATTGGGCGCCGGCAATGCTGAAGCTGTCGGATCTTTCCAGCGCCCTCCCATCCAGAACAGCCCCCCCATCACCACTCCGAAGAAAGCCCAGCCATACCAGACATGGTCCTCGCCCGTGCCATAGCGCATCTCACTCAGGTGACCGATCATGACCACCAGCCAGGCGCGGGCCCAGTTACCGACCAGTGCCAGCACGATGGCAGCCACGAAAAAGGAAACCCGAAGCCGCCAGGAGCGAAAGTTCAGGTACGAAAAAAGTGCACCCAGCATGGCTGCTGCCAGCACGTAGCGCAGG
>JBKCEY010000192.1:0-21965 GCA_046304115.1 Burkholderiales bacterium
GCCTGCATAGGGCTTGCCCTCCGGCCGTCGGGCCAGCAGCACCTGGCCGTCGGGGCGTTCGATCACCCCAACCGCAACATCGATGATGCGGGTTGCCCCGGACAGCGTCATGAACGGGTGCTCAGCCCCGGCGGGCGCGCGCAGTGGGGCTGCGACGGGATTTGCTCAGGCGCTTGCGGCCTGCCCAGTCGCGGGCGAACTGCCAGGCGACCCGGCCCGATCGCGAGCCTCGCTCCAGGGCCCAGCGCAGGGCATCACCGCGCGCCGCCTCGATGTCGGACTCGGGGCAATCATGATGGCGCAGCCAGTGCGCCACCACATCGAGGTAATCATCCTGGCGAAACGGATAGAAGTGCACCCACAGCCCAAAGCGCTCGGACAGCGAGATCTTCTCTTCCGAGGTTTCACCCGGATGAACCTCGCCGTCTTCGGTGTGATGGGCCGCAAGGTTCTCGCTCATGCGCTCGGGCATCAGGTGGCGCCGGTTGCTGGTGGCGTAGATCAGCAGGTTGTCGCTGGCCGCTGCAACCGAGCCATCGAGCGCGACCTTGAGGCCCTTGTAGCCGGCCTCACCCTCCTCGAACGACAGGTCATCGCAAAAGACGATGAATCGCTCGGGCCGACTGGCCACCAGGTCGACGATATCGGGCAGATCGGTGAGGTCGGTCTTGTCAACCTCGATGAGCCTCAGGCCCTGGCTGGAAAAGGCATTGAGACAGGCCTTGATCAGCGAGGACTTTCCAGTGCCCCTCGAGCCCGTGAGCAGCACGTTGTTGGCCGGCAGGCCCTGCACGAACTGGCGGGTATTGCGCTCGACGAGGCTGAGTGCTTCGTCGATGTGGTGCAGGTCCTGGAGTGTGATGCCTGAGCGGTGATGCACGGGCTGCAACACCCCCTGGCTACCCAGCCCGGTCTGGCGGCGACGCCAGCGCCAGGCCACCGCAGCAGACCAGTCGACCTCGATGGGTCCGGGCAGCAGCGCATCGAGTCGTTCGAGCAGCCGAAGAATGCGGGGATCAAGCATGGCGTCGGGTTGGAGACAAAGAGCAGACAGGTATCAGGGTGGATTCAGACCGGTATCAGTCGTGCAGGCCGCTCAGCCGATAGAAGTCTGCATTCAGGAGCGGTAGTCGGCGTTGATCGACACATAGTCGTGCGACAGATCGCAGGTCCAGACGGTGGTGGAGGCCGTACCGCGATTGAGCACGACGCGCACCAGGATTTCGGCAGGCTTCATGACCCGCTGACCGTCTTCTTCGCGGTAATCCGGATGGCGCCCGCCGGCGGTTGCGACATGCACGTCGCCCAGATAGAGGTCGATGCGCGAGGGGTCGAGATCATCAATACCGGCATACCCAATGGCGCACAGGATGCGCCCGAGATTGGGGTCACAGGCAAAGAAGGCTGTCTTGATCAGAGGCGAATGGGCGATGGCATACGCCACGGCCTCGGCCTCCTGGTCAGTGCCAGCCTTCTCGACCTGAACGGTGATGAACTTGGTCGCGCCCTCGCCATCGCGCACGATCGCCTGGGCCAGTTCGCGAGCCACTTCAATGATGGCCTGACGCAGGGCCAGGGCCTGCGCGCAATCCGCTGCTGCGACCGTCATGCTGCCTGCCCCGGTGGCAATCAGCACGAAGGAATCGTTGGTGGAAGTATCGCCATCGATGGTGATGCGATTGAAGCTTGCATCGGCCGCCTCACGCACCCACTGCTGAACCAGGGCCTGAGGGACAGCGGCGTCCGTTGCCACAAATCCAAGCATGGTGGCCATGTTGGGGCGGATCATTCCCGCGCCCTTGGCAATGCCGGTGACCACCGCACTTGTGCCACCCACTTCGATGCGCCGCGAGACGGCCTTGGGCAGGGTGTCCGTGGTCATGATCGCCTCGGCAGCCTCAGACCAGTGAGCGGCCTGAAGATCGGCCACGGCGGGTGCCAGGCCGGCGAGCAGCCGATCCATGGGCAGGGGCTCGAGGATCACGCCGGTGGAAAAGGGCAGAACGGCCGTGGGCTCACAGCCGATCAGGGCGGCGATGTCGGCGCAGGTCCGACGCGCATCAGCGAGCCCGGAGGCACCCGTACCGGCATTGGCGTTCCCGGTATTGATCACGAGGGCCCGGATGCCGGTGCCCGCAGCCAGATGCTCGCGGCAGACCTGCACCGGAGCGGCACAGAACCGGTTGCGGGTAAAGACCCCGGCCACGGTGGCGCCGGGCGCCAGGCGTGCCACCAGAATGTCGCGTCGACCTGGCTTGCGGATGCCGGCGCGCGCCGTGCCCAGTTCGAGACCTGCGACCGGGTTCAGGCAAGAGGGATCAGGGGGAAGCAGGTTGACAGGCATGGCGCATCAGAGAGGGAAATGGAGACGCAGGGCGGGTGAGCAACGCAGACTGCAAGTGTACTGGTGCCTGATCGCACGACTGGCCGGGTACGGCACAATCATCGACAATTCGACAATCATCGATGCGGAGGGCGTCGAGTGATCAGGTCGTTGTTGATTGATCAGATCCGCTCTGATTGATCCGGCAGCAAAGCCCCGAGCGGGTCATCGCTCCTTGAAGGCCTCAGGATATCCGTGTCCACCGAGCATCTCCCCACCTGCCCCGATCGCCTGCTGGTTCAGGTGATCAACCTCGATCGCAGCCCGGATCGACTGCAGCGCATTGCTGGCCGTCTGAAGGCACTCGGCATGACCTGGGAGCGGCTGGCGGCCTCGGATGGCCGCCTGCTGGATCTGAATGACCCAGCGCTGGTGGATCATGCCGAATTCGGGCGCCGGCATGGCAAGCATCCACTGGCCGGTGAACTCGGCTGCTATCTGTCGCATGTGCGGGCGATCCGCCGGCTGCTCGAATCGAAGGCCGACGTCAGCCTGATCCTTGAAGACGACGCACAACTCCTGGACAGCCTGCCGGGTGTCGTGTCCGGTCTGATGCAGTGCTGCGCAGACTGGGACCTCGTGAAACTGTCGGGTGTTCATCGTGGACATCCGAAGCGGCTGCGATCCCTCGGTGATCAGCATGATCTGGTCGTGATGCTCACCCGTTGTACAACCTCTGGCGCCTACATGATCAACCGGCATGCGGCGCAGATTCTGGCCGATCGCCTGCTGCCGATGCGCATTCCATTCGATCACGAGTTCGATCGGGGATGGCATTGGGGCCTGAAGGTGCGCTATGCCAAACCGTATCCGGTCGAGCATGACCAGACGGTTGCATCTACCATCAATGTTGCTTGCGCCATCCCTGCAGTCACGCCGGCAGCCCCTGCCACACCTGCAGGGCCATCCTTGCCCCACGCACGAAGCGCAACCAACGCCCGTTTTCATTGGTCACGCAGGCTGCCCGCCTTCGGCTGGCGGACCCGCAACGAGTGGGCCCGACTCAGGTACGGCCTGAAGGTCTGGCTGAAGCGCGCGTGATCAGCTCAACCGGCCGTGACACTGCTTGTACTTCTTGCCGGATCCGCAGGGGCAGGGATCGTTGCGACCGATCTTGTTGCCAAAGCGACGGAAGGGCTGATCCTTGTCGTCGGTGAGCTGAGGGGCTTCCTGCAATGAGATCGCCACCGACTCGGGATCGGCGTCAGGGGCGGCATTGAACTCGGAGTGGGTGTACGACGCCGCTGCCGCCGAGGCCTGAGCCTGCTGTTCGAGTTGCTGCTCGGCCTGCTGCGCTTCTTCGGCAGACTGGATGCGCACCGTCATGAGCACCCGGGTGACCTCATCGCGGATGGACTGCAGCATCGACTCAAAGAGCTCAAAGGACTCGCGCTTGTATTCCTGCTTGGGATTCTTCTGGGCATAGCCCCGCAGGTGAATGCCCTGGCGCAGATGATCGAGCGAGGACAGATGCTCGCGCCAGCGCTGGTCGATCGACTGCAGCGCAATTGAGCGCTCGAAGCGCTCGAAACCCTCGCGGCCGACCAGCTCAACCTTGGCGCCGTAATGCTCATCGGCGGCCTTGAGGACTGCTGCCAGCAGGTCTTCATCAGAAGCCTCGGTCGCGAGCATCGACTCCAGCGGAACCTGCAGCCCCCAGTCATCGGCCAGGATCGTCTGGAGTCCGGGAACATCCCATTGCTCCTCAACACTCTCGGCTGGAACATGCTGGCGAAACAGATCGGTGAAGACGCCATGACGCAGACTGTCGATGAAGGCCTGAGAATCAGCCGACTCAAGCAGCTCGTTGCGCTGCTGATAGATCACCTTGCGCTGATCGTTGGCCACATCGTCGTATTCGAGCAGTTGCTTGCGGATGTCGAAGTTTCGGGCCTCGACCTTGCGCTGGGCACTCTCGATGGAGCGCGTGACCATGCCCGCCTCGATCGCTTCGCCATCGGGCAGGCGCAGACGATCCATGATGGAGCGCAACCGGTCGCCCGCAAAGATCTTGAGCAGCGGATCATCCATCGACAGATAAAAGCGCGAGGACCCGGGATCGCCCTGACGGCCTGAACGGCCTCGCAGCTGGTTGTCGATGCGTCGCGACTCGTGCCGTTCGGTGCCGATGATGTGCAGGCCACCGGCAGCGAGCACCTGATCATGCAGCGGCTGCCACTGGGCGCGGATGGCATCGGCCTGCGCCTGTCGGCTCTCGGCAGACAGGTCGTCGCGGGCCATGACGGCATCAATCTGGCGCGACACATTGCCACCGAGCACGATGTCGGTCCCGCGACCTGCCATGTTGGTGGCGATGGTGATCGTACCGGGGCGGCCTGCCTCGATGACGATCTGCGCCTCCTGTTCATGCTGCTTGGCATTGAGCACGTTGTGGGGCAGCTTCTCCTTCTTGAGCAGCTCCGAGAGCAGCTCGGAGTTCTCGATGGAGGTGGTGCCCACGAGCACGGGCTGGCCCCGGGTGTGGCAGTCCTTGATATCCGCGAGGATGGCGTTGTACTTCTCGCGGACGGTGCGAAAGACCTGATCCTGCCGATCCTTTCGGACCATGGGTCGGTGCGTCGGGATGATGACCGTCTCGAGACCGTAGATCTCCTGGAACTCGTAGGCCTCGGTATCGGCCGTTCCGGTCATGCCGGCGAGCTTGCCGTACATGCGGAAGTAGTTCTGGAAGGTGATCGAGGCCAGGGTCTGGTTCTCGTTCTGGATGCGAACGCCTTCCTTGGCTTCGACCGCCTGGTGAAGGCCATCGGACCAGCGGCGCCCGGGCATCAGCCGACCGGTGAACTCATCAACGATGATGACTTCATTGTTCTGCACGACATATTGCTGGTCGCGAAAGAACAGGGTGTGCGCCCGCAGCGCCACCGTCAGGTGATGCATCGACTGGATGTTGGCCGCGTCGTAGAGGCTGGCACCAGCCGGCAGGATGCCGAGCTGGGTCAGCAGTTCTTCAGCCTTTTCGTGACCGGCCTCGGACAGATGAACCTGATGACCCTTGAGATCGACCCAGTAATCGCCCGGGGGCTCGGGCTCGTTGGGCTTGGGCTCCTCGGCCATGGCGGTGAGCATGGGCGGCACCTGCCGCATGCGCATGTACAGCTCGGTGTGGTCTTCGGCCTGCCCGGAGATGATCAGCGGCGTGCGCGCCTCATCGATCAGGATGGAGTCGACCTCGTCGACGATCGCGTACGACAGCGTGCGCTGCACCCGGTCGCCCACCTCGTAGACCATGTTGTCGCGCAGGTAGTCAAAGCCGAATTCGTTGTTGGTGCCGTAGGTGATGTCTGCCGCGTAGGCCTCTTTCTTGTCGGCATGCGCCATCTGCGTGAGATTGACGCCGACCGTGAGGCCCAGAAAGCGGTAGACACGACCCATCCAGTCGGCATCGCGCTGGGCCAGGTAATCATTGACCGTGACCACATGCACGCCCCGGCCAGAGAGCGCATTCAGGTAGGCGGGCAGAGTGGCCATGAGGGTCTTGCCCTCACCGGTGCGCATCTCGGCAATCTTGCCGTGATGCATGGCCATGCCGCCGATGAGCTGAACGTCGAAGTGACGCATGCCCAGCACCCGGCGCGAGGCCTCGCGACAGACCGCGAAGGCTTCGGGCAGGAGTTCATCAAGCGAAGTGCCCGCCACGGCGCGAGTGCGAAGGTCGGTGGTACGGGCGCTCAACTGCTCGTCGGTCAGACTGGTCAGTCCGGACTCCAGGGCATTGATGCGCGCCACCGTGCGGCGGTACTCCTTGAGCAGACGCTCATTGCGACTGCCGAAAATCCGGGTCAGGAAGTTCTGGATCATGTCGGCGCAAAAAGGGAATCGGCAACTGTAGCATGCAGGGACTGACCGGCAGCGACCCGCGCAGCCCACGGGCGGGCCGCACATGAGACTGCGCGGGGTGCTGCGCCCTGCGGTACAGTGGCCTCATGACCCGCCTGTCTGCGTCTCGTTCCGCCCGCGTGGCGCTCGACTGGCTGGGCCAGGATCCGGGCCTGGCTCGGCTGGCCGAGGCTGCGCAGCGCCTGATGGTCCTCCAGCAGGAAGTCGACCGGGTGCTTGCGCCCCTGCGGGTGCGCGTGCTGTCGCTCGATCAGGGCCGACTGCTGGTGGGCGCCGACCATGCCTCGGTGGCGGCCCGGCTGCGCCAGCGCGAACCCAGTCTGGTCCGACACCTCGTGGCCCGGGGATGGCCCGTGAATGCAGTCAGTTTTCGACCGCCCAGAGCCCGGGATCAGGCCCCCATGCTGCCCAGCCGAATCAAGGATGTGCCGCAGGCGGGCGCCGTGGCAGCACTGGGTCAGCTCGCCGAACGGGTGAGGCATCCGGAACTCGCCCGGGCCCTGCAGCGCTTCGCCCAGCGCCACAGCCGCACGGACTGAGCCAGCGCGGGCCTTGCGGGCCGGTCCGTCAGGCGCCAACCCAGTCGTTGGCGAAGAGCCTCGGCGCCGCACGGCGGCTCGAAAAGCGGGCCCATTCCCAGGCCGTGTCATCCTCGAAGAGCCGGCGCAACAGGAGATTGTTGAGCGCATGCCCGGACTTGTGCGCCACATAGGCGGCCAGCAGCGGATGGCCGGCGAGGTAGAGGTCTCCAACAGCATCGAGAATCTTGAGCTTGACGAACTCGTCCTGAGACCGCAGACCCTCGGCATTGAGCACGCGAGACTCGTCCATCACGATGGCATTCTCGAGGCTGCCGCCCTGAGCCAGCCCGAGTGAACGCAGGGTCTCGACATCCTGCACAAAACCAAAGGTCCGGGCCCGGCCGATTGCGCTGAGGTAGGACTCGCGCTCGAAGTCGACCTCCACCTCCTGCACGGTGGCATCGATCGCCGGATGCTTGAAATCGATGGAAAATCGCAGCTTGAAGCCCGAGTGGGGCTCCAGTCGGGCCCACTTGTCACCCTCGCGCACCTCAACCGGTTTCAGGACCCTGATGAAGCGCTTGGCGGCAGGCTGCTCGATGATGCCCACCGACTGCACCAGAAAGACAAAGGATCCAGCCGAGCCATCGAGGATGGGGATCTCGGGCGCCGTGACCTCGACCACCAGATTGTCGATCCCCAGGCCCGCAAGGGCAGACATCAGATGCTCGACCGTGGCCACCTTGATCTGGGCGCCTTCACCGGTATCGGCAGCCTGCAGGGTCGAGGCCATGCGGGTATCACCCACCCGCTCGGGGCGGGCCGGGATATCCACAGGCACTGCAAGATCGGTACGACGAAACACGATCCCGGCATCGGGCGGGGCCGGACGCAGGGTGAGGCGTACCGGCAGTCCGCTGTGCAAGCCGACCCCCACCGTCTCGACCGGTGCCTTGAGGGTTCTCTGCCGGATCATGCGGTCGGGGCCGAGCGTCGGTTTGGGCGAGCCGCCACCAGCCCGCCCATCATCCGCTCAGAGCTGCTTGAGCAGGGTGCCCGCGTCGCTGACCTCGAACTTGCCCGGGGCCTCGCGATTGAGCTGACGCACCACGCCGTCGTCCACCAGCATGGAGTAGCGGTCAGAGCGCACGCCCATGCCGCGGGCGGTGAGATCGAGGATCAGGCCAATGGCCTTGCTGAACTCGGCGCTGCCGTCGGCCATCATGCGAACCTTGCCGCCGGATTTCTGGTCACGGCCCCAGGCGCCCATCACGAAGGCGTCGTTGACCGACACGCACCAGATTTCGTCCACGCCCTTGGCGCGAAGGGCATCGTGATGCTCGACATAGCTGGGCACATGGCGCGCCGAGCAGGTCGGGGTGAAGGCGCCCGGCAGGCCGAAAATGGCGATCTTCTTGCCCTTGACGAGGTCGGAGATCTTGAAGGCATTGGGGCCGACACTGCAGCCATTGCCCTCGACTTCAACAAATTCGGTCAGGGTGGCTTCGGGCAGGCGATCGCCGATCTGGATGGTCATGAGGGGCTCCTGGTAACGGATCGTTGGAAGAACTGAAGAGGGCCGTCGACCCCTGCGGCAAAACGGCAGGGGTGTCGGGCCGGGAGCGCCGATTGTATCGGTCAGTCGGCCTGGCGGCGCAGGAAAGCCGGGATGTCGAGACGGTCAACACCTTTTTCTTCAAAGGCGGCCACCTGGGCCGAGGCCGCGTTACGACCCGTGCGCCAGACCGCCGGCGTGTCAGTGCCCAGAGAGGGCTGCTCGGGCGCCACGGCGTCGTGGGTCCCGGTGGCGCGCACCTGCTGGGGCACGAGCTGGGGACGACGCACCTGACGTCCAATGCCCGTGGCGACGACCGTCACGCGCAGCTGATCGGTCATGGCTTCGTCATGGACCGTGCCGTGAATGATGGTGGCGTCTTCGGCGCAGAACTGCTTGATCGTGTTGATCACCTCGTTGGTCTCGCGCAGCTTGAGCGAGCGGCTGGCCGTGATGTTGACGATCACGCCGCGCGCACCCTGCAGATCGACTCCGTCGAGCAGGGGTGAGGCAACCGCCTGCTCGGCCGCCAGGCGGGCGCGATCGAGGCCCGAGGCCTCGCCGATGCCCATCATGGCCTTGCCCTGCTCGCCCATGATGGTCTGGACGTCGGCAAAGTCCACGTTCACCAGACCGGGCACATTGATGATCTCGGCGATGCCGGCCACGGCGTTGTGCAGCACGTCATCGGCGCGACGGAAGGCGTCTTCCAGACTGGCGTCCTCGTCCATCACCTCAAAGAGCTTCTGATTGAGCACCACGATCAGCGAATCCACATGCTCGACCAGCTGCTCGATGCCGTCGTCGGCGATACGCATCTTCTTGCTGCCTTCGAAGTCGAAGGGCTTGGTCACCACGCCGACCGTGAGGATGCCCATTTCCTTGGCCACCTGCGCCACGACGGGCGAGGCGCCCGTGCCGGTGCCTTTGCCCATTCCGGCCGTGATGAAGACCATGTTGGATCCGGCCAGCGCCTGGCGTACCGACTCGCGTTCGGCCTCGCAGGCATTGCGCCCTGCCTGCGGGTTGGCGCCGGCACCCAGACCGGCGTCGCCGAGCTGGATGATGCGCTCGGCCTGCGAGCGCTTGAGCGCCTGCCGATCGGTATTGATCGCAATGAACTCCACGCCCTGCACACCCCGCGCAATCATGTGATTGACGGCATTGCCGCCGGCACCGCCGACGCCGACAACCTTGATCACGGCGCCATCGGGTTGGGTATCGAGCATTTCAAAGGTGGACATGGTCAGGGTCTCCGGCGTGGTGGGTGAGATGGAGTTGAGAAGCGTTGAAGAAAAAGGCAATCAGAAAAGAACAGCAGTGATGAGTTGCAACAAAGGGGTTCGTGCAAATTCCGTTGGGGGTATGAATCCGAGGGATGAGGCGAGTGCAGTCAGAAGTTGCCAACGATCCACTCCTTCATGCGGCGCAGCGTTTCCTTGAAGGAGCCAGACTGCTCTGCAACCTTGCGGCCGCGCACGCGCTGCTGGCGCGCCTCTTCGAGCAGGCCGATGACCGTGGCAAAGCGCGGTGTGCCAACCACGTCGGTCAGCCCTCCCGCATAGCTCGGCACGCCAAGACGAACCGGCTTGAGAAAGATGTCTTCGCCCAGCTCGGCCAGACCTGGCAATTGGCTGGACCCACCGGTGATCACCACACCAGACGAGAGAAGCTCTTCGTAGCCCGACTCGCGGATGGCCTGCTGCACGAACGAGAACAGCTCCTCGACCCGGGGCTCGATCACGGCAGCAAGCGCCTGGCGGGAGAGCGAGCGCGGACCCCGGTCACCGATGCCAGGCACCTCGATCTGTTCGGACGGATCAGCGAGCGACTGCTTGGCAATGCCGTGACGGATCTTGATGTCCTCGGCATCGGGCGTGGGCGTGCGCAGCGCCATGGCAATGTCGCTGGTGATCTGATCGCCTGCGATTGGAATGACTGCGGTGTGCCGGATCGAGCCGCCCGTGAAGATCGCAATATCGGTGGTACCCCCGCCGATATCCACCAGGGCAACGCCGAGCTCCTTCTCGTCATCGGTCAGCACCGCCGTGCTCGAGGCCAGGGGCTGCAGGATCAGGTCCTGCACCTCGAGCCCGCAACGACGCACGCACTTGATGATGTTCTGAGCAGCGGACACGGCGCCGGTCACGATGTGAACCTTCACGTCGAGCCGCACGCCGCTCATTCCGATCGGCTCGCGAATATCGTCCTGCCCATCGATGATGAACTCCTGCGGCAGTACATGCAGGATCTGCTGGTCGGTCGGGATGTTGACCGCCTTGGCCGTCTCGATCACCCGGGCGACATCGGCATCGGTGACTTCCTTGTCCTTGATGGCCACCATGCCGATCGAGTTGAAGCTGCGAATGTGGCTGCCCGCGATCCCGGTGTACACCGAGCGGATCTTGCAGCCCGCCATCAGTTCAGCCTCTTCGAGGGCATGCTGGATCGATGCGACCGTGGTCTCGATATTGACCACCACCCCTTTTTTCAGGCCGCGCGATTCATGCTGACCCAACCCCACCACCTCATACTGGCCGTCGGGGCGCATCTCGGCCACGACCGCCACGATCTTGGAGGTACCGATGTCGAGTCCGACCACCAGGTCCTTGATATCTCTTGTCATTGCACTTGCCTGCCTTGTGCAGATTGAACGCCAGCCTCGCGACCGGGGCGCGCGACACCGCCCGGAGCGTGCACGGCAAAACCGTTGGGATAGCGCAGATCGACGGCCACGATGTTTCGCTTGAGCCGATCGGTGGTCGATGGATAGGCCTGTACCCAGCGCGCCACCCGATCGCCGATGGGCATGCCTTGTTCGCGACCCAGCAGCAGGGTCGTTCCGTTGTCTAGACGGGCCGACCAGGCATAGCGCGAGGACAGCGCGACCGACCGGGGTTCGAGCTTGAGCGGCGCAAGCCAGGCCCGCAATTCCTGCCAGCGCCGGGTGACCGTCGCCTCGGTACCGGGAGGCCCCGAAAATTCGAGCAACTCCACATCCATCGCTGCCTCGGCAACATTGGCCACGAACGGCTCGCCGTAGGTGTTGACGAGTCGCCCATCGCTCCAGACCGCGAGGGGTCGATGTTCTTCGATCGCAACCCGCAACGTGTTGGGCCAGACCCGCCGCACCTCGGCACGGCGCACCCAGGGCACGGCCTCGAAGGCTGTCCGTACCGCATTGAGGTCGACCGTAAAGAAGTTGCCTTTCCATTGCATGGCCGGACTCGAGCGCAGGGCCGGTCCGGTCATGTGTCGCAAGCCGCTCGACGCATCGACGGATTCGATCTGCACCGTGCGAAGCATGAACATCGGCCGCTCCACCACCCAGCCGAGCGCCCCGCCCATGAAGGCCAGTCCGGCAAAGGCCATCAAGGCATTGGCCAGTGTGTTGAGCAGTCGCACGTCATGCCAGATGCCGATCATGCCGAACCCCCGGTCTTGAGCGTGGCGCCGGCCAGCAGATGCAGGCAAAGATCTTCGTAGGACAGGCCAACCGCACGGGCCGCCATCGGCACCAGCGAATGACTGGTCATGCCCGGCGAGGTATTGACCTCGAGCAGGAAGGGCTGGGCATCGGACTCGCGCAGCATGATGTCGACCCGGCCCCAACCCTCACAGCCCACGGCCTTAAAGGCCTGCAGCGCGACCTCGCCCACGCGCCGGGTCACGGCCTCGGGCAGCGCCGCCGGGCAGTCATAGCGGGTGTCATCGGTGAAGTACTTGTTGGTGTAGTCGTAGTTGCCTGCCGGAGCCACGATCTCGATCACGGGCAGCGCCTGCGCCGATTCACCCTGACCCAGGATGGCCACCGTGAGTTCGCGCCCGATGATGAACTGCTCGCAGAGCACCTCGCCGTCGTGCCGGCTCGCGAGCTCAAAGGCCTGGGTCGCCTGAGCGGGGTCGGTCATGCGCGTGAAGCCCAGCGATGAGCCTTCGCGGGCGGGCTTGACGGCCATCGGCAACCCCAGCGCTTGCGCTGCCTCACGCACGCCCGCCTCGGTACGGGCGATCCGAAACGCCGGCGTGGGCAGCCCATGAGACATCCAGATGCGCTTGGTGGTGCACTTGTCGATGCCGATCGCCGACGCCATCACGCCTGAGCCGGTGTACGGAATGCCGAGCAGTTCGAGTGCTCCCTGCACGGTGCCGTCTTCGCCATGACGCCCATGCAGGGCGATGAAGACGCGCTGCACGCGCTCGCGCGTCAGATCGTCGAGAGGACGTTCGGCCGGATCGAAAGCCATCGCGTCAACACCGCGACTGCGCAGCGCAGCCAGTACGCCCTGCCCTGACAGCAGCGAGATCTCGCGTTCGGCTGAACGCCCTCCCAGCAGCACAGCGACGCGGCCTGCTTCAACCACCCGTCATCTCCTTGAGTCGGGACGGCACACCGCCGATCGAGCCCGCACCCATCGTCATCACCACATCGCCGTCCTGCACGGCATCGAGAATCGCCTGCGGCATCGCACCGATCTCTTCGACGAACACCGGTTCGACCTTGCCTGCCACCCGCACAGCGCGCACCATCGTGCGGCCATCAGCCGCCACGATGGGCGGCTCGCCCGCGGCATAGACCTCGGCCAGCAGCAAGGCATCGACCCGGGAAAGCACCTTGACGAAATCCTCGAAAAGATCACGGGTTCGGGTGTATCGATGGGGCTGAAAGGCCAGCAGCAGGCGGCGGCCCGCAAAGGCTCCGCGCGCAGCGGCAATGGTCGCGGCCATCTCGGCGGGATGGTGACCGTAGTCATCGATGAGCGTGAACTGCCCGCCACCACGGGCAGAGGGCACGGGCAGCTCGCCGAAGCGCTGAAACCGACGCCCGACCCCGGTGAATTCGGCCAGGGCCCGCACAATGGCTTCGTCGGCCACGCCCAGCTCATCAGCCACTGCGATGGCAGCCAGCGCGTTCTGCACGTTGTGCAGACCCGGCAGATTCAGCACCACGGGCAAGGGTTTCGCATCGGGCCGTTCGAGCGTAAATCGCATGCGTCCGTTGTCGGGCTGCGGATCAACCGCCCGAAAGCGGGCCTCCGGCGAGAAGCCGTAGGTCAGTACCGGCTTGGAAATGAAAGGCATCACCTCGCGGACGTGCACGTCGTCGATGCACACCACCGCTGCACCATAGAACGGCAGCCGCTGGGTGAATTCAACGAAGGCCTGGCGCAGACGGGCGAAGTCGTGGCCGTAGGTCTCCATGTGATCGGCGTCGATGTTGGTGATGACCGCAATCATCGGCGTGAGATTCAGGAATGACGCATCGGATTCGTCGGCTTCCACCACAATCGTGTCGCCACTGCCCAGGCGTGCGTTGGCACCGGCACTGTTCAGACGCCCGCCGATCACGAAGGTGGGGTCAAGGCCGCCCGCGGCGAGGATCGAGGCCACCAGGCTGGTGGTGGTGGTCTTGCCATGGGTCCCGGCAATCGCCACGCCCTGCTTGAGCTTCATGAGCTCGGCCAGCATCAGCGCCCGCGGCACCACCGGGATGCGGGCAGCCCGAGCGGCGGTGACTTCAGGGTTGTCGGCCTTGACCGCCGAAGAGGTCACCACGCAATCAACACCCTCGACCTGGGCTGCATCGTGGCCGATGCAAACCTTCGCGCCCAGATCGCTCAGACGGCGCGTGGTCGCGCTCTCTCCCAGGTCTGATCCACTGATCTCGTAACCCAGATTGAGCAACACCTCGGCAATGCCGCTCATGCCCGAGCCACCAATGCCCACGAAATGAATGCGCTTGACCTTGTGCTTCATGAAGCGCTCCCGGCCATGGTCAGACCGTCAGGCCGAGCCACCGCCTCGCAGGCATCGGCCACCTGCGCGGCCGCGTCAGGGCGGGCCAGAGTGCGTGCCTGCTGCGCGATGCCCTGCAGGCGCTCGCGGGTGAGGTCGCGCAGAACACCTGCGAGCAGCTCGGGGGTGAGTTCAGCCTGAGGCATCAGCAAGGCCGCGCCACGGTCAGCCAGAAACCGCGCGTTGGCCGTCTGATGGTCATCAACCGCATGCGGAAAAGGCACCATCAGGCTCGCGACACCTGCTGCTGCCAGTTCTGAGACCGTCATGGCTCCGGCACGACAGATCACCAGATCGGCCTGCGCGTAGGCCTGCGCCATGTCATCGATGAAACCGGTGGCGGTCACCTCGACCCCGGCCTCCTGATAGGCCTGCTGCAGGGCATCGAGATGTCGCAGGCCGCTCTGATGAACCACCACAGGCCGTGCTTCGGGTGCGAGCAGAGCCAGCGCGCGCGGCAGCACCGTGTTGAGGGCCTGAGCACCCAGACTGCCACCGACCACCAGCAGGTTGAGAGGGCCCGAGCGCCCCGCGTAGCGAGCCTCGGGTTCGGGCACCCGAACGACATCATCGCGCACCGGGTTGCCACACCATTGCGCACGGGGCAGCGCCTTCGGAAAAGCCACCAGAACGCGGCGGGCCAGTCGGGCGAGCACGCGGTTGGTCAGACCGGCGACCGAATTCTGCTCATGCAGAACCAGCGGGGTTGCCGTGAGGGCCGACATCAGCCCGCCCGGAAACGCCACATAGCCCCCCATACCCAGTACAACCGAGGGCCGCAATTCGCGCAGGATCTTCAGGCTCTGCCAGCAGGCCTGCGTCAGCCGCAAGGGCAACAGCGCCCAGGTCAGCCAGCCTTTGCCACGAACGCCGCCCATGTCGATCGCGCGCATGGGAATGTTGTGCCGAGGCACGAGCGAGGCTTCCATGCCCGAAGGGTTGCCCATCCAGACGACATTCCAGCCGCGGGCCCTCAGGACCTGCGCGACCGCAAGCCCCGGAAATACATGGCCCCCGGTGCCGCCAGCCATGATCAGCGCGGTACGGCCCCCGCCCACCGGATCTGCGGCAGGGGCATCGACTGATGCGCGACGGTGTGGCTCGTTCATGCCGCCCCCCGCATCATGCGCCGGTTCTCGAAGTCGATGCGAAGCACGATCGCCAGCGCCAGGCAGTTCACCAGAATGCCGCTTCCGCCATAGCTCATGAGCGGCAGCGTCAGGCCCTTGGTGGGCAGCAACCCCACATTCACGCCCATGTTGATGAACGACTGCACGCCGATCCAAAGACCCACGCCCTGGGCCACCAGGCCGGCGAAGTAACGCTCCAGGGCGATCGACTGGCGGCCGATTTCCACGCAACGGCGAACGATCCAGTAAAAGAGCGCCACCACCACCAGCACGCCGGCAAAGCCCAGCTCCTCGCCAATCACGGCCAGCAGAAAATCGGTATGCGCCTCGGGCAGGTAGTGCCATTTCTCGACACTGCCGCCCAACCCGACACCAAACCATTCGCCGCGCCCGAATGCGATCAGGGAATGCGACAGCTGATAGCCCTTGCCCAGGGCGTTCTTTTCGTCGAAGGGATCGAGGTAGGCAAAGATGCGTTCACGCCGCCACGGGGACAGCCAGATCAGCGCCAGGAACGTCGCAACCAGCACGCTCGACAGGCCAAAGAACCACTTGAGGCTCACGCCCCCCAGAAACAGCAGCCCCATGGCGATCGAGACAATCACGATGAAGGCGCCCAGGTCGGGCTCAAGCAGCAGCAAAAGCCCGATCAGGCCCATGACCACCGCCATCGGAGCAAAGCCCTTCATGAACTGATGCATCCAGTCCTGCTTGCGCACGGCATAGTGGGCGGCGTAGAGCACGACAAAGAGCTTCATCAGCTCCGAGGGCTGCAGGCTGATCACGCCCAGAGAGATCCAGCGGCGTGCACCCAGCACCGACTTGCCGATGCCGGGAATCAGCACCAGGACCAGCAGGACCAACCCGGCGACAAAGAGCGTGCCCGAGAGCTGTTGCCAGCGCTGCACGGGAATCGCGAAAGCCAGCAGGCCCATCGTGAGTCCGACGCACAGCGAAAACGCATGGCGCGACAGGTAATGGGTATGCCGCAGGTTCGAAAACCGCGCCGAATCGGGCAGCGCGATCGATGCGGAATAGACCATGACCATGCCAAACAGCATGAGCGCGAGGGCCGCCCAGATCAGGGTGAGGTCGTAATCGCGCAGGCTGCTGGGCGCAACCGATTTGAGGGCACCGCCCAGCCGGCCCGCGGCCGACCCCGCCGATGAGCCGTCGGTGCGACCGATGCGCCACGGCAGGCTCAGCATGGTTGCCCCCGATCGTGGGCCAGCTCGCGCACGGCATCGATGAACACCTCAGCCCGATGCACGTAATTGCGAAACATGTCGAGACTTGCGCAGGCCGGAGAAAGCAGCACAGCCTGCCCGGGCTGAGCCATCTGTGCGGCCCGTTGCACGGCGGACTGCAGCGTGTCGCACCGCTCGATCGGCACGCCAGACGGCGCAAGCGCTTCATGCAGACGCGAGGCATCGCGCCCGATCAACAGCACGGCTTTTGCGGCTCGGCTGACCGCGGGCAGCAGCGGACTGAAGTCCTGACCCTTGCCATCGCCCCCGGCAATCAGAATCACCGGTTGAGGTGAGCCTAGCAGCGCAGCCACGGTAGCGCCCACATTGGTGCCCTTGCTGTCATCGACATAGTCCACGCCGTCGATGCAGGCGATGGTCGTGCAGCGATGGGCGCCGGCTTCGAAGCTTGCGAGGGCGCGCAGCATGGCGGCCATCGGGACGCCGGCTGCCTGGGCCAGAGCCAGGGCGGCCAGAGCGTTGGAACGATTGTGAGCACCCCGCAGCCGCAAGGCATCAGCCGGCATGAGTCGGCGCAAGCGAATCTCGGCGCCGGGGGCTTGCGCAGGCGTTGCAGCGGTGCTGCGTGAGCGGCGCACCGGGGTGTCGTCGGCGACGGCCTCGACCAGCCAGTCGAGTCCGCCATCGGTCTGCACGCCGAATCCGGGCGCCTGCCGGGGCAGGTCCAGCCCGAAGCTGACCATGGGCCTCGCTGGCAGGGGGGCCGCCTTGCGAGGAACGGGTGCGCCAGGCAGTGGCTCCATCGTGATGCGGTCGGGTCGACTGGCCGGATCATCGCGGTTGACGATGCACAGGCTGCGACCGGCATGAATCTTCTGCTTGGCGGCCCGATAGGCTGCCATGTCGTCATGCCAATCCAGATGGTCTTCGGTCAGATTGAGGATGGCCGAGGCATCGGCCTCGAACTGGCTGCTGAGCGCGAGTTGAAAACTCGCCAGTTCGAGCACCCAGACCTTCGGCAGATCATCCGCCTGAATCGCCTCATAGAGCACCTGCAAGGCAGCCGGACTGATATTGCCGGCCATGCGGGTGCTCAGGCCTGCAGCCTCGCACAGATGGCCCACCAGCTGGGTGGTGGTGGTCTTGCCATTGGTGCCCGTGATGGCCAGCACGGTGCAGGCCCGGCCCGCCGCGCGAAGGCGCGCGATTTCGACCGCAAAGAAATCAAGCTCACCCCAGATCGGAACCCCGCGCGCAGTGAGCGCCGCATGCAGCTCGGCTGCCTCGCCGCGGGTGGGCGACAGGCCCTGGCTCCAGGCCACCCGATCAATCCCCTCGGGCATCAGTCGTTCGATGGTTTCAAGTGCCAATCCACCTCCGGCGAAAATCGCCTGAGGCACTCTGTCGATGAGGGTCTGACGATGCGGTGGATCGTTGCGGGTATCCACCACGGTGACGGTCGCGCCACCGAATGCAGCCCACTGAGCCATGGCGAGCCCAGACTCGCCCAGTCCGACCACCAGCACCCGTTGTCCGGCGAGTTCGGGTCGCTCCAGCGTGGCAGGGTTTTCGTGCTTCACGGGCTCGGCAACGAGCGCAACAGGCTGATCGAGTGCCACAGTGGAATCGGGAGCCACAGACAGGTCGATCGGCCCATGAGGACCGGGAGCCACAAGCGGGTCGACCGGCACGGGCTGATCGAGGATGAGGGTCTCGTGCGTCATCGCCCGGGCCTCACCGCAGCTTCAGGGTCGACAGACCCACCAGCACCAGCATCATGGTCACGATCCAGAAGCGCACCACGACCTGCGATTCCTTCACACCACCCACCTCGAAGTGATGGTGCAGGGGCGCCATCCGGAAGATCCGGCGACCCTCGCCATAGCGACGCTTGGTGTACTTGAAGTAGCCCACCTGCAGCATGACCGAGAGTGTTTCAGCCACGAAGACGCCACCCATGATGAAGAGCACGATCTCCTGGCGCACGATCACGGCGACGGTGCCCAGAGCACCCCCCAGGGCCAGTGCGCCGACATCGCCCATGAAGACCTGGGCCGGATAGGCGTTGAACCACAGAAAGGCCAGACCCGCGCCAGCCATGGCACCGCAGAACACCGTCATCTCACCGGCGCCCGGAATCCAGGGAATCAGCAGATAGCGGGCAAAAACCGCATTGCCCGAAACATAGGCAAACACACCCAGCGCGGTGCCCACGAGAACCGCCGGCATGATGGCCAGACCATCCGCGCCATCGGTAAGGTTGACCGCATTGCTGGTGCCCACGATCACGAAGTAGGTCAGTACCGCAAAGCCCAGCGCACCCAGGGGATACGAGATGGACTTGAAGAACGGCACGATGAGGTCAGCCCGCGGTGGCAGGCTCATCTCGAACCCACTGGCGACCCATTCGCTCAACAGCCGCAGCGTGGCTTCGTTGGATGTGGCCGGCACGGCAAAGGTGAGGTACACCGCCGCAATGATGCCGACCAGCGATTGCCAGAAGTACTTGGCCCGGGCGGACAGTCCAGCCGGGTTGCGATGCACCACCTTGCGATAGTCATCAACCCAGCCGATGGCACCAAAGCCCAGGGTCACCAGCAGCACCACCCAGACGAAGCGGTTCTGCAGATCAGCCCACAGCAGTGTGGCCAACCCCATGGACACCAGAATCAGCGCCCCGCCCATGGTCGGGGTACCGGATTTGGCCAGATGCGTCTGGGGACCATCGGTGCGAACAGCCTGACCGATCTTCATGACGGTCAGCTTGCGGATCAACCACGGTCCGGCAATCAACCCGATCGCCAGGGCTGTCAGCGTGGCCAGGGCCGCGCGCAGCGTTATGTAGTTGAAGACGCTGAAAAAGCGCAGGTCCTTGGCGAGCCACTGAGCAAGATCGAGCAGCATCAGTGCACCTGCCCCGACGCCATGGGCGTTTGCTGTGTCAGTGCGGCCACCACACGCTCCATGGTCATGGAGCGCGAGCCCTTGACCAGTACCGTGGTGGCAGGCCCGGCCAATTCACGCGCACGATCGATCACGGCAGCCGCATCGGCAAAATGCTCGGCTCCCATTCCAAAAGCCTGTGCGGTTTGCAACGAGGCGGGTCCGCAGGCGAGCAGATGCTCAAGCCGGTGCTCGCGGGCATAGTGACCCACCTCCTCATGGAACCGGGGTCCGTCATCACCCACCTCGGCCATGTCACCGAGCACCAGCACCCGTGGCGTCGGGGCAACCGCCAGCACGTCGATGGCGGCCCGCACGGAGTCGGGATTGGCGTTGTAGCTGTCGTCGATCACGCGTGCGCCCTGCAGTCCGCGCAGCTCACGCAGTCGTCCGCTGGCTGGTCTGAACGCAGCCAGACCGCCCGCAATGGCATCGCAACCGATGCCGGCTGCATGGGCACAGGCCGCTGCCGCAAGCGCATTGCGGATGTTATGACGCCCGGAGATCGACAGCCGGATGCGCAGCCGCTGGCCTGCCAGCGTCAGCTCGAAGTCTGCGGGATCGGCCTGTTCGCTCGCATGTACATCGAGATTCGCACCTGCAGTCCAGCCGAATCGCAGGCTGCGCCGCGCGCCGGCCAGAGCCTCCCAGATCGATGTGTGCGGATCGTCGCCCGGAAAGACCGCCACACCATCGGCGGGCAGAGCGGCCAGGGCCTGCCCGTTTTCGATGGCGGTGGCCTGCACCGTATGAAGGAACTCCTGATGCTCGCGCTGGGCATTGTTGACCAGGGCCACCGTCGGCTGAGCGATCTCGGCCAGCCAGGCGATCTCGCCCGGACGGTTCATGCCCATCTCGATCACCGCCGACCGATGGGTCGCAGCCAGACCCAGCACGGTGAGCGGCACACCGATTTCATTGTTGAGATTGCCGCGGGTTGCGAGCCGATGCGCCGTGCCATGGGCCTCGCCCAGGATGGCGGCAATCATTTCCTTGACCGTGGTCTTTCCATTGCTGCCGGTCACACCGATCACGGGCACACTGAATTGCCGCCGCCAGCCCCGCGCAATCTCGCCCAGAGCACGACGGGTGTCGCGCACCTGAATCAGCGGAGGGCGGCACTCGGGGGTCAGGTGGTCCACGAGCAGGGCAGCCGCGCCGGCCTGCAGCGCCTGGCCAATGAAGGCATGGGCATCAAAGCGCTCACCGCGCAGGGCCACGAAGAGTTGCCCCGAACCCACGGATCGGGTGTCGGTAGACACCCCGCTCAGGACACAGGCCCCCGGGGTGGGATTTTCGGTCACCCAGCGGGCCTCGGCCAGCCAGTTCCAGGCCTGATGCAGATCAAGCACGGGCCACCTCCACGGACGCAGTGTCGCCCCGGCGGCGGCTCCTGCGACGCATCAGGGCGAGCCTCGCCTGCTCGAGATCGCTGAAGGCAATGCGCTGGCCAGCGATCTCCTGATAGGTCTCGTGGCCCTTGCCCGCCACCAGGATCAGGTCGTTGTCATCAGCCCGCTGTACCGTCCAGTCGATTGCTGCAGCCCGATCGACCTCGCTGAGTGCCGCTGGTACCGATAGACCGGCCATGATGTCATCGAGGATGCGCAGCGGGTCTTCGCTGCGCGGGTTGTCGCTCGTGACCACCACATGATCGGCGCGCGCCTGTGCGGCGCGGGCCATTTCGGGACGCTTGCCCGGATCGCGATCGCCCCCTGCACCAAACACACACCAGACGGCACCGGCGCGTGCCCGCGCCAGAGGCTCGATCGCCCTGAGGGCCTGCTCGAGTGCATCGGGGGTGTGGGCATAGTCGACCAGCACCATCGGGCACGGTGCCTGCCCGGGATCGTCGAGTTCGACGGGCTGCAGTCGACCCGCAACCGGCGACAGGCTTTCGAGTACCGCAATGCAGTCGGTCAGCGAATGCCCCATCGCGAGCCAGGTCGCGCAGACCGAGAGCAGGTTGGCCACGTTGTGAAGGCCGATGAGGTGCGTGGTGAACCGGGCCTCGCCAAAATCACCCGTGAGCCCGACCCTCATGCCGGTGGCAGTCTGTTCGATGTGCTTCGCGACAAGGCGTCGCAGGGGTCGGCCCGCCACAACCGAACGCAACGGCTCGGGCAGGTCGGTCGCTCCGGGGGTTTCAGGCGCCATCGACGTACCGATGCACGGCACCTGCACGGGCAGGGCCTGCACCATGGTGGCTGCCCAGGCATCATCGAGATTGATGACGGCGGCCCTTAGCCCAGGCCACGCAAAAAGGCGGGCTTTGGCCCCGGCATAGGACTGCATCGAGCAGTGAAAATCGAGATGATCCCGGGTGAGGTTGGTGAAGACCGCAACCGAAATCCGGGTGCCCGACAACCGATACTGCGCCAGGCCGATCGATGAGGCCTCGATCGCAGCGGCGCGCACTTCACCGCGATCGCGCAGCTGCGCAAACAGGGCCTGCAGCTCGAGGGCGTCCGGCGTGGTGAGGCCAAAGTCCTGCAGATCCGTACCCGCAAGCCCGGCGCCCAGCGTGCCGATGACGGCACAGGGCATACCCATGGCCTGAAGCCCCTG
>JBKCEY010000193.1:0-16856 GCA_046304115.1 Burkholderiales bacterium
GTCTGGGTCAGGGTCTGGCAGCCGCTTGTGGTGCGCCGTTTCAGGCATGACGGGCGCAACTCCAGGCACGCTGGAGCGGTCAGGCGCTCGGATGTCGGTGTCGGGAGTCGGATCGGATTGCACGGCGCTCAGACGATACACTGGCAGGCATGATTCACGATCTTCTCATCCGCAACGGTGATCTCATCGATGGTACCGGCGCCCCCCGCGCGCGCGCCGACCTGGCCATCGACGGCGAGCGCATCTCGGTCATTCGCCGTCATGACGACCCCCATGCGCCCGATCTGCAGGCCCGCGAGGTCATCGATGCCCGAGGCCGAGTCGTTGCGCCGGGCTTCATCGATGTTCACACCCACGACGACACGGCCCTGATTGTCAATCCCGCCATGGCCATGAAGGCCAGCCAGGGGGTCACGACCGTCATCTGTGGCAACTGCGGCGCCAGCGCCATGCCCTTTGAGGGCCGGCAACTGCCCACCCTGATGCTGCTGATTGCCAAGGACCCTGCACATGTCAGTGTGGATTTCGCCACCCATGCGGCCAAGGTCGAGGCGGCCCGGCCTGCGCTCAACAGCGCTTTCATGGTCGGCCACGGCACCCTGCGCATGGCGGTCATGGGCCACGATCTGCAGCGCGCAGCCACGACCGAGGAAATTGCCCGCATGCGCGCGCTACTGGAGATCAGCCTGCGTCAGGGTGCGATCGGCTTTTCAAGTGGCCTGTACTACCCCCCTGCCATGGCGGCCACCACGGAAGAGGTCGAGCAGATCGCCGAGCCGGTGGGCCGGCTGGGTGCGGTCTACACCGCCCACATGCGCGACGAAGGCGAGCACATTCTGGCCTCGATCGATGAGACTGCACGCATCGGCCGCACGGCAGGCGCGCGCAGCACGGTGATCTCTCATCACAAATGCCGCGGGCATGCCAACTTCGGTCGCATGCGCGAGACCCTGCCGCGCATCGATTCCCTTCGCGCCGGCCAGCCGCTGGCGTTTGATGTGTATCCCTATGTGGCCAGTTCCACGGCGCTGATGCCCCATGCCATCGACCCTGCCGAGCGGGTACTGGTGACCTGGTCCGACGCCGTGCCCGAGGCCGGTGGGCGCGATCTGGCTGAAATCGCACGCGAGTGGGGCGTCGAGCCTGTCGAAGCAGCCGAGCGGCTGCACCCGGCGGGTGCCATCTACTTCTCGATGGATGAGGGCGATGTTCAATCGGCCCTCAGGCATCCCGCCGCGATGGTGGGCTCCGATGGCCTGCCGCTCGATGCGCATCCCCATCCACGCCTGTGGGGTACCTTTCCCCGGGTGCTCGGTCATTACAGTCGTGATCTCAAGCTCTTTCCGCTTGAAGAAGCCGTACACCGCATGACCGGGCTGTCCGCCCGTCACTTCAACCTCACCGACCGCGGCGAACTGCGCGCTGGCGCCTTTGCGGATGTCTGCATCTTCGATCCCGACGAGGTCATCGATCTGGCGAACTTCGAAAATCCCACCCGGCCTTCGCGCGGCATCGATACCGTGCTGGTCAATGGCCAGCCCGTCTGGCGCAACGGAGCCAGCACGGCGCAACGCCCGGGCCGGGTTCTGCGGCGCGCCGGCAGCACGGCGCAGGGTGACGCATGAACCCAGGCCCCGAGGCGGGTCTGCCGTTCGAGTTCACGCTGTCCGACTTCGATTACGCGCTGCCCGAATCCCTGATCGCGCAACACCCGACGCGCTCGCGCAGTGCTTCCCGCCTGCTCCGCGTTCAGCCCGGCGGCACACCCGCCTGGTCAGACCGGCACTTTGCAGACCTGCCTGACCTGCTGCAGGCCGGTGATCTGCTGGTCATGAACGACACCCGCGTGATCAACGCGCGGCTCCTGGGCAGCAAACCGACCGGAGGCCGAATCGAGGCCCTGGTCGAACGCATTGACGGTGAGCACACGGCGGTAGCCATGATTCGCGCCAGTCACCCGCCACAGCCTGGCATGCGGCTGGCATTCCAGGGGCAAACCGCCGAGGTCCTGTCGCGTGACGGCGCCTTTTGCAGCTTGCGCTTCGAGACGCCGGTGCTGCAGGTGCTTGAGGCCATCGGAGAGCTGCCCCTGCCGCCCTACATCACGCACACCCCGGATGCCGAGGATGCCGATCGCTATCAGACTGTCTATGCGCGGCATGCGGGTGCGGTGGCGGCGCCCACCGCCGGGCTGCATTTCGATGAAGCGATGCTCGATACCCTGCGTTCGCGGGGGGTGAATGTCGCCTTTGTCACGCTGCATGTGGGCGCAGGCACCTTTGCCCCGGTGCGGGTCGATCGCATTGATGACCATGTCATGCACCTGGAACGGCTGCACCTGCCCGAGCAGACCGCTGAGGCGATTGCAGCCACCCGGGCCGCCGGCCGGCGGGTGATTGCGGTCGGCACGACCAGCCTCAGAGCCCTCGAGAGTGCGGCCACCGAGTCCGGATCGCTCAAGACCGGCTGGCAGGACACCCGACTCTTCATCCGGCCAGGCTATCGCTTCCGGGTGGTTGATCAGCTGATCACCAACTTTCATCTGCCGCGATCGACCCTGCTGATGCTCGTGGCCGCCTTCATCGGATTCGACCTCATGAAGGCCGCCTACGCCCATGCGGTGTCGCAGCGTTACCGTTTCTTCAGCTACGGCGATGCGATGCTGCTCGAGCGCAGCGAGCCCGGTACCGCACCCCGTCCTGGCCCAGCCGAAACCCGGCGAGAACAGCCCCCCTTGATGCCATGATGGATTTCAGACTCGAGGCCACCGATGGCCAGGCCCGCGCTGCCACGATGCGCCTGAACCATGGGGAGGTCAGAACACCCATGTTCATGCCGGTGGGCACCTACGGGGCGGTCAAGGCGATGTCGGTGCGCGACCTTCGGGAGGTCGGTGCCCAGGTGATTCTGGGTAACACCTTTCATCTGTGGCTCAGGCCCGGCACGAAGGTCTTTGAAACCGTGGGGGGCCTGCATGGTTTCAATGGCTGGCAGGGGCCCATCCTGACCGATTCCGGGGGCTTTCAGGTCTGGAGCCTCGGCAAACTGCGCAAGATCACCGAAGAGGGCGTGCGCTTTGCCTCGCCGATCGACGGGGCGAAGCTGATGCTGACTCCCGAGGAATCCATGCGAATTCAGCGGGCACTCAATTCCGACATCGTGATGGTGTTCGACGAGTGCACCCCCTATGAGATCGACGGGCGCCCGGCCACTCACGACGAAGCACGTCAGTCCATGCAGATGTCCCTGCGCTGGGCGCAGCGCTCGCGCGAGGCCTTCGATGCGCAGGGCAATCCCAATGCACTCTTTGGCATCGTGCAGGGCGGCATGTTCGAAGACCTGCGTGACGAATCCCTCGAAGGCCTTCAGCGGATCGGTTTTGCCGGCTATGCCATTGGCGGCCTGTCTGTGGGCGAGCCCAAGGAAGACATGATGCGCATCCTTGCGCATACCGCCCCTCGCCTGCCCCGCAATGCGGCCCGCTACCTGATGGGCGTGGGCACGCCCGAAGACCTCGTGGCGGGTGTGGCGCAGGGCGTCGACATGTTCGACTGCGTCATGCCCACCCGCAATGCGCGCAATGGCTGGCTCTTCAGCCGGTTTGGCGACATCAAGATCCGCAATGCGCGGCACCGCGATGACCCGCGCCCGCTGGATGCGACCTGCGCCTGCAGCACCTGTCGCAATCACAGCCGGGCTTACCTGCATCACCTGAACCGGGTCGATGAAATACTGGGCGCCCATCTGGCCACGGTGCACAACCTGCACTACTACCTGACCCTGATGGCCGGCCTTCGTGAAGCCATCCTGCAGGGACGGTTCGAGGCTGCCGTGGCACAGTTCCATGCCGATCGTGCACGAGGGCCCGGCTGATACACTTGCCGGTTGTCAATTGCAGCCCCTGCAACATACCCCGCAACACCCTGAAGGACTCCAACGTGTTCATCTCCAACGCCTACGCCCAGACCGCCGCCGGCGGCGAAAACCAGCTGCTCGGCTTTCTGCCGATCATCCTGATGTTCGTGGTGCTCTATTTCCTGATGATCCGCCCCCAGATGAAACGGGCCAAGGAACACAAATCCATGCTCGATTCCCTGGCCAAGGGCGATGAGGTGGTGAGCGCAGGCGGCGTCGTGGGCAAGGTCAGCAAGGTGGGTGACTCCTACGTGACCCTCGAGGTCGCTCAGAAGGGCGAGCAGCCCATCGAGATGCAGTTCCAGAAGTCCGCCATCCAGACCCTGCTGCCCAAAGGCACGATCAAGGCGATCTGATCCATCGCCCGCACCGCTCATCCCAGTCAAGGCAGGCCCTGTGAACCGCTATCCCGTCTGGAAATATGCCGTCATCCTGGTGACGGTCCTGCTTGGTTTGCTCTACACCCTGCCGAATTTCTTTGGCGAGTCGCCCGCGGTGCAGGTCTCGAGCGGCAAGGCCACGGTCAAGGTCGAGGCGGCGATGCTGACCCGCGTCGAGCAGGTGCTTGCCGGCGCAGGGATCAGCAACACCGGCCTGATCCTGGACGGCGCATCGGTCAAGGTGCGCCTGGCCGATACCGATACCCAGCTCAAGGCGCGCGATGCCCTGCTCAAGGCCCTCAACCCCGACCCGAACGACCCGATCTATGTCGTCGCACTGAACCTGCTGTCGGCCTCGCCCCAGTGGCTGACCAGTCTGCATGCCCTGCCCATGTATCTGGGCCTGGATCTGCGCGGTGGCGTGCATTTCCTGTTGCAGGTCGACATGAAGGCCGCGCTGTCCAAGCGCATCGACAGCACGGTCGGTGAGTTGCGCAGCCTGCTGCGCGAGAAAAACGTCCGTCATGCGGGCATCAGTCGCGACGGCAATTCAATTGACATTCGCTTTCGTGATGAGGCCACGCTCAGCCGCGCGCGTACCCTTATCTCAGACGCCAATGCCGACCTTGAGTTTGGCAGCGATACCGGTGAAGGCAGCGAACGCCGTCTGCGCATCAGCCTCAAGCAGACAGCCGAAAAGACCCTGCTCGAAAACTCGGTCCGCCAGAACATCACCACCCTGAACAACCGCATCAACGAACTCGGCGTGGCCGAACCGGTGATCGCCCAGCAAGGCCCGGACCGGATCGTGGTGCAGTTGCCCGGCGTGCAGGACACCGCTCGGGCCAAGGACATTCTGGGACGCACCGCAACCCTGGAGGCCCGGCTGGTCAACAGTGGCGCAGAGGCTCAGGCCGCCGTGGCCGACCAGGGCCCGGTACCGTTTGGCTCCGAGCTCTTTCGCCAGGGCCGAGGCGCACCCGTCGTGCTGTTTCGTGATGCCATCTTCACGGGCGAGCAGCTCACGAGTGCGGCAGCCACCTTCGATGAAAATCAGCGCCCGGCGGTAGCGATCAGCCTGAACGATCCGGGCGGTCGCCGCCTGCGCGAGGTTTCGCGCGAGAACATCAAGAAGCCCATGGCGGTGGTGCTCTTCGAGCGCGGCCGAGGTGAAGTGCTCACCGTGGCCACCATTCAATCAGAACTGGGCTCGCGTTTTCAGATCACCGGCATGGAGTCCCCTCAGGCGTCCAATGACCTCGCCCTGTTGCTGCGCGCGGGCGCTCTGGCCGCCCCGATGGAGATCATCGAGGAACGCACCATCGGACCGAGCCTGGGCGCAGACAACATCCGCATGGGCTTCAATTCCACGCTCTACGGGTTTCTGGCCATCGCGGTTTTCATGATGGGCTACTACCTGCTGATGGGCGTGTTCTCGACGATCGCGCTGGCGGTCAACGTCATGCTGCTCGTGGCGCTGCTGTCGCTGCTGCAGGCCACACTCACCCTACCCGGCATCGCGGCCATCGCGCTCACGCTGGGCATGGCCATTGATGCCAACGTGCTCATCAACGAGCGCATCCGCGAAGAGCTGCGCAACGGCGCCAGCCCTCAAACCGCGATCACCACGGGCTATGAGCGGGCCTGGGGCACGATTCTCGACTCCAACATCACCACCCTGATCGCGGGCGTGGCCCTGCTGGTCTTTGGCTCGGGCGCAGTGCGCGGATTCGCGGTGGTGCATTGCCTGGGCATCCTCACCTCCATGTTTTCGGCCGTCGTGGTCTCGCGGGGCTTGGTCAACCTCTGGTATGGCCGGCGCAAGAAGCTCACCAACCTGTCCATCGGTCAGGTCTGGAAACCCGGTCAGGCCTGAAGGAGCAGCGCGCCGTGGAATTTTTCCGAATCCGACGTGACATTCCGTTCATGCGCCATGCCCTGGTGCTGAACCTCATCTCACTCATCACCTTTGTGGCTGCAGTCGGCTTTCTGGCCGTGCGCGGCCTGCATTTTTCCATCGAGTTCACGGGTGGCACCGTGATGGAGGTGGCCTATCCTCAGGCTGCCGACGTCAGCAAGATCCGCGATGTGGTGGGCAAGCTCGGATTCTCGGAGGTGCAGGTCCAGAACTTCGGCTCCTCGCGCGACGTCATGATCCGGGTGTCGATCGAAAAAGGCGTGAGTTCAGCCCAGCAAAGCGAAAAGGTCATTGCAGCCCTCAAGTCTGCCGACCCGGGCGCCGAGTTGAGGCGGGTGGAATTCGTGGGGCCTCAGGTGGGCAAGGAACTTGCCACCGATGGGGCGCTGGCCCTGCTGTTCGTGGTGATCGGCATCATGATCTACCTTGCCTTTCGCTTCGAGTGGAAGTTCTCGGTGGCGGCCATCGTGGCCAACCTGCATGACGTGATCATCATCCTGGGCTTCTTTGCGGCATTTCAGTGGGAGTTTTCCCTTTCGGTGCTCGCAGCCGTGCTGGCGGTGCTGGGCTACTCCGTCAACGAGTCGGTCGTGATCTTCGACAGGATCCGCGAGACCTTCCGCAACAAGCGACGTATGGACACCGTTCAGGTGATTGACCATGCCATCACGAGCACCATCAGCCGGACCATCATCACCCATGGCTCCACGCTGATGATGGTACTGGCCATGCTCTTTTTCGGCGGCCCGACCCTGCACTACTTTGCGCTGGCTCTGGCCATCGGCATCTGCTTTGGCATTTATTCATCGGTGTTCGTCGCAGCGGCCATTGCCATGTGGCTGCGGGTCAAGCGTGAAGACCTGATCAAGCCGGTCAAGAAGAAAGACGAGACCGAGGTCGAAGTGCCATGACCGGCGATCGGCCAGCCCGTACGGTCCGAGTCTGGGACCTGCCGGTGCGGGTCTTTCACGGGCTGCTCGCCCTGCTGATTGCGTGCTCCTTCATCACCGTCGAACTCGGCGGCAATGCCATGGTCTGGCATGAGCGCTCGGGCATCGCGATTCTGGTGCTGATTGGCTTTCGGGTCATCTGGGGGTTTGTCGGCAGCCGACATGCCCGATTTGCGAGCTTCGTGCGCGGCCCGGCGGCCGTGAGGGCCAGTCTCAGGGGCGCGCCCCATGGTCTGGGCCACAGCCCGCTCGCTGCCCTGTCGGTGCTTGCACTGCTGGGCGCCGTGGGCTTTCAGGCCGTCACAGGCCTGTTTGCCAACGATGACATCGCCTTTGAAGGCCCGCTGGCCGCAAAAGTCTCGGGCAAGGTGTCGGGTCTGCTGACCACACTGCACGAGGGCAATGAGACCATCCTGATTGCCCTTATCAGCCTTCACCTGGCCGCAGTGGTCTGGTACACCCTCGTCAAACGGCGCAGTCTGATCAAGCCGATGATCACGGGCGACGCGCCCGTTCAGGCACCCGGGGCTGCAGGCGAGGCTGCGGGCTCTGCACCCAGCACCCGCGGCGCGGGCATCCCCAGCCCAGACACCCGCAGCGCAGATATCCCCATCGAAGATGCGCCGAGTCGGGATGATCTCTGGATGCGGCTGTGGGCGCTCTTGATTGCCGCAGGCTGCGCAACGGCAGCCTGGGTCTGGTTGATCCGCTGATCAGTCCTTGCGGAAATCGTCGTGGCAGGCCTTGCAGCTGGCTGCGACCGCACCGAATGCCGTCTTGAGCGCAGCCGGGTCGCCTGCGGCAGCGGACAGCCGGGCGGTCGCCTCAACCATCTTGTCGCCTGCAGCCTGGAACTTGGCCGCATCCCGCCAGACCTCGGGCTTGGCCCGATGCTCACGGCCGGTATCGGTGCCCGGACCAAACGCGCTCATGGGCAGCCTGGAAACCGCTGCGACCACGGCGGCGTTCTCGGCGGCCGCCTTGGCATCGTAAGGCACACGGCCATTGACCATGGCGCCGATCCGACCGAAATGCGCAGCCATGACCGTAAAGGCGCCCTGGCGGTATTTGATCGCATCTTCAGACTTGGCGAACTGGGCCTGAACAGCGAAGGGCGAGGCAAGAAGAGCAGCGGCAAGCGTTGCAGCAGCGAAGGC
The DNA here is from genome assembly GCA_046304115.1 of Burkholderiales bacterium. GTDB lineage: Bacteria > Pseudomonadota > Gammaproteobacteria > Burkholderiales > Burkholderiaceae_E > UBA4615. The sequence goes on from JBKCEY010000193.1 coordinate 8,321, forward strand.
AGGATGGCGCATCGGGAGGCTCCGAAGGGAAGAGGATCGAGTAACCGAGGGGAGAAAGGAGGAAACGCGGCCCGACTCTAGCAGCCCGATTCACACGAAATGCCAATACCCCAGTCGACCTCAGACGCGGCGGGCCAGTTCCGCTGCCTTGCCGATGTAGGAGGCTGGCGTCATGGCACGCAGGCGTTCACGCTCCGCGGGCGCAATGGGCAGGCGATCGACAAAGTCGGCCAGAGCCTGAGCCGTGATCCCCTTGCCCCGGGTGAGCTCCTTCAGCTGCTCATAGGGATTGGGCACCCCATAGCGGCGCATGACGGTCTGGATGGGCTCGGCGAGCACTTCCCAGCAGGCATCGAGGTCGGCGCTCAGGCGCGCCGCATCGACCTCGAGTTTGCCCAGCCCGCGCAGGCAGGCATCCCAGCCCAGCAGGGTATGCCCGAACGCCACGCCCACATTGCGCAGCACGGTCGAGTCGGTGAGGTCGCGCTGCCAGCGCGAGATGGGCAGCTTGTCGGCCAGGTGCCGCAACAGGGCATTGGCTATCCCGAGATTGCCTTCGGAATTCTCGAAGTCGATCGGGTTGACCTTGTGCGGCATGGTTGATGACCCGATCTCACCCGCCTTCAGGCGCTGGCGGAAATACCCCAGCGAGATGTAGCCCCAGATGTCGCGATCCAGATCCAGCAGCACGGTGTTGATCCGGGCCAGTGCATCGAAGAGCTCGGCCATCCAGTCATGAGGCTCGATCTGGATGGTCCAGGGGTTGAAGGTCAGGCCGAGCGAGCCTTCGACCACCCCACGGGCGAAGGCCTCCCAGTCGAGATCGGGCGCCGCAGCCAGATGCGCATTGAAATTGCCGACCGCGCCGTTCATCTTGGCCAGCGGCCTGACCGAGGCGAGCCGTTCACGGGCATCCTTGAGTCGGGCCACGACATTGGCGACTTCCTTGCCCAGGGTGGTGGGGGTCGCCGGCTGACCATGGGTGCGCGACAGCATGGGTTGCTCGGCCTGGGCATGGGCGAGCGTACGCAGGCTGCTCACAATCGCGTCGAGCGCAGGCAAGAGCACGGTATCGCGCGCTGCACGGAACATGAGCGCATGCGAGGTGTTGTTGATGTCCTCGGATGTGCAGGCAAAGTGAATGAACTCGGCAGCGGGCTCGAGTTCGGCATCGCCTTGCACCTGCTCCTTCAGGAAGTACTCGACCGCCTTGACATCGTGGTTGGTCACCGCCTCGATGGCCTTGACCCGCTGGGCCTGCGCGCCGCCAAATCCGCTGGCAATCGCCCGCAGCCGTTCGCGTGCCCCCTTCGAGAAGGGCCTGAGTTCGGGCATTCCGAGATCGGACAGCGCAATCAGCCACTCGATCTCGACCTGAACCCGGTGGCGCACGAATCCCGCCTCCGAGAGCAGCGCACGCAGCGGCGCCACCCGGCTCGCATAGCGCCCATCAAGGGGCGAAAGCGCATCGAGTGCGGGATCAGTTGCGGTCGAATCGGTCGTGGACTTGGAGGAGGTATTCATGGCCGCGGATGATACCCGTGGCGCGCAAAAGGCTCACCTGACTGCGCTATAGTCGCGCTCTTTCGATGACCGGCGGAAACGCGCGATGATGAAGCTGATCGGCTCTGATGGCAGTCCCTATGTGCGCAAGGTGCGCATCGTTCTGGCCGAAAAGAAAATCGACTACCAGTACGTGCGCGACGAGGTCTTCTCGCCCACCAGTGCCATTCAGCAGATCAACCCGCTGGGCAAGATTCCTGCGCTGGTGACCGACGACGGCGCGGCTGTGTTCGATTCACGGGTCATTGTCGAGTACCTCGATACCGTGACACCCATTCACCGGCTGATTCCGCCCTCGGGCCGAGAGCGTGTTGAAGTGCGCTGCTGGGAGGCCCTGGCCGATGGCTTGCAGGATGCCGCCATTCTGGCTCGACTTGAGGTCGCGCAGCGCCCGCCGGAGCAGCGCAGTCAGGCCTGGATCGACCGTCAGATGGGCAAGATCGATGCCGCGCTGGCCGCCATGGCCCAGGGCCTTGCCGACAAGCCGTATTGCTGCGAGGGTAAGTATTCGCTGGCCGATATTGCCGTGGGCTGTGCGCTGGGTTATCTGGACTTCCGGTTTTCGAGCCTGGACTGGCGCAGCCGCCATGCCAACCTCGCCCTGTATGCCGAAAAGCTCTTCGTGCGTCAGACCTTCGTGGACACCCAGCCGCCTCGCGGCTGAACGGCCTGCCCGGGCGCCTCGCGGCTGAACGGCCCGCTCGGGCGCCCCACCGCTGAACGATGTGCTCAGGCGCCCGCTGACACGATCACCCCGCCGCCCAGACAGACCTCACCGTCGTAGAGCACCGCACTCTGGCCAGGTGTGACCGCCCACTGGGGCGTCTCGAAGCGCAGCATCATCGAGGACGATCCGCCGAGCGCATCAGGCGCGTGAGATGAGCCGGAGGTCGCGGGCGCGCCCGGAGTCATCCGGCAGCGGGCATCGGTCTGACGATAACGGGTCTTGGCACCCAGCACGCAGTTGTCCGACACGGGTGAATCGCTGATCCAGTGCATCTGCTGGGCTTCCAGCGTATTGCTCTGCAGCCACGGATGATCATGCCCCTGAACCACCCACAGGGTATTGGCTGCCATGTCCTTGCGGGCCACATACCAGGCCTCGCCGCTGCCTGAGCGCTGCCCGCCCACGCCGATGCCCTTGCGCTGGCCCAGGGTGTAGAAGGCCAGGCCCACATGCTCGCCCACCTGCCGCCCCTCGGGCGTGAGGATGGGCCCCGGGCTCAGGGGCAGGTAGCGGTTGAGAAACTCCCGAAACGGCCGTTCGCCGATGAAGCAGATGCCGGTGGAGTCTTTCTTGGCATGGTTGGGCAGACCGATGCGCTGCGCGATGGCGCGCACTTCGGTCTTGGGCAACTCACCCACCGGAAACAGCGTGCGCGCCAGCTGAGCCTGATTCAGACGGTGCAGAAAATAGCTCTGATCCTTGGTGACATCGACGCCGCGCAGCAGTTCGTGTCGCTGGCCACCCGGCTTGTCGGCATCGGCCACGGCACGGACCCGCGCATAGTGACCGGTGGCGATGTGCTCGGCCCCCATGCGAAGGGCATGGTCCAGAAAGGCCTTGAACTTGATCTCGGCATTGCACAGCACGTCGGGGTTGGGCGTGCGCCCGGCCGAGTACTCACGCAGGAATTCGGCAAAGACACGCTCGCGGTATTCGGCTGCAAAATTGACCGCTTCGATCTCGATGCCGATCACGTCGGCCACACTGGCTGCATCGATCCAGTCCTGCCGGCTCGAGCAGTACTCCGAATCATCGTCGTCTTCCCAGTTCTTCATGAACAGGCCCACCACCTCCCAGCCCTGCTCCTTGAGCAGCCAGGCCGAGACTGCGGAGTCGACCCCGCCCGACAGACCCACGACAACGCGCTGGCGGCTCATTCGGGCTGGGGTGCAGGCGACAGGAGTGAGGGCTCAAGCGCGCTCGGATGCGTCCAGAGCAGATCAAGCGAATAGCGCTTGCCCGCCACGAAATCCTCGACCGTGCGCGCCACCAATGGACTGCGATGGCGCTCGGGCTGCGACAGAATCTCGGCCGGAGTCATCCAGACCGCCCCGACGATGCCCTCATCGAGCGCACGCGACGGGTCGTGCGACACGGGTTCGCACAAAAAGGCATGGCGCAGGTAGGTGACGTCGATACCCGCCTTGCGATTGGCGTAGCGCCCCATGTACAGGCCCTGCAGTGCAACCGCCTTCACCTGCCAGCCGGTCTCTTCCAATGCCTCGCGTTCGACGGCCTGCTGCAGGCTCTCGGCCGGATCCAGATGCCCCGCAGGCTGGTTCAGCCGCAGGCCCTCGGGCGTGTGCTCCTCGATCATGAGCAGGCGGCCGTCCTCACGGGCAATCACGGCGGCCACGGTGGCGTTGGGTTTCCAGTAATCCATGCCGGAATGTTAAACGCTTGCCCGAGCCCTGCGCCCGGGCCAACCGAAGCGCTTGCCTGAGCCACGCAGTCGGCCAAAGCCAAGGGTCTTTCATCCTTCAGTTATCCTCGACCGTTTACGAGATCCTCCTCGGAGTGCGCACCATGAAGATTGGCGTGCCAGGCGAGACCCGGTCCACAGAGACCCGAGTCGCTGCCACCCCCGAAACCATCAAGAAGCTCGTCGCGGGCAAGCACGAGGTTGTCGTGCAAGCCGGCGCGGGCGTAGCCGCGAGCGTGCCCGACGAAGCCTATGTGGCCGCCGGTGCCACGATTGTCGATGCGGCCACTGCGCTTGGTGCCGACCTGGTCCTGAAAGTTCGCCGGCCCTCGGCCGACGAACTGACCCGCATGAAATCCGGTGCGGCCGTCGTGGGCATGCTTGAGCCCTTCGATCGGGCCGGGCTTGAGCAGATGGCGGCGGCGGGTCTGACCGGCTTCGCCCTCGAGGCCGCGCCGCGCACCACCCGTGCGCAGAGCATGGACGTGCTGTCCTCACAGGCCAACATCGCAGGCTACAAAGCGGTGATGGTTGCGGCCAACACTTATCAGCGCTTCATGCCCATGCTCATGACCGCCGCCGGCACCGTCAAGGCCGCCCGCGTGGTCATTCTGGGCGTGGGGGTGGCAGGCCTGCAGGCCATTGCCACCGCCAAGCGGCTGGGCGCGGTGATCGAGGCTTCTGATGTGCGCCCGCCGGTCAAGGAGCAGGTCGAGTCGCTGGGCGCCAAGTTCATCGATGTGCCCTACGAGACCGATGAAGAGCGCGAGATCGCCAAGGGTGTGGGCGGCTATGCCCGGCCGATGCCCGAGAGCTGGATGAAGCGCCAGGCGGCCGCCGTGGCCGAGCGCATCAAGCAGGCCGACATCGTCATCACCACCGCCTTGATCCCCGGACGCAAGGCCCCGGTGCTGGTCACCGAAGACATGGTCAGGTCCATGAAACCGGGCTCGGTCATTGTTGATATGGCGGTCGAGCAGGGCGGTAACTGCCCGCTGTCCGAGCTCGGCAAGACCGTCACCCGGCATGGCGTGCACATCGTGGGCGAGGGCAATCTGCCTGCGATGGTGGCTGCCGACGCCTCGGCCCTGTATGCCCGCAACGTCATCGACTTCCTCAAGCTCGTCATCGACGCCGAAGGCGCACTCAAGGTCGATCTTGAAGACGACATCGTCAAGGCCTGCCTGGTCACCCAGGGCGGCCAGGTGCTGCGTGCCTGAGGCCCATCCGGAGACCCCCATGGAAGCGATCAATCCCACCGTCATCAACCTGATCATCTTTGTGCTGGCCATCTATGTGGGCTATCACGTGGTCTGGAATGTCACGCCCGCCCTGCACACGCCGCTCATGGCCGTCACCAACGCGGTGTCCGCCATCATCATCGTCGGAGCCATGCTGGCTGCAGCACTCACCGAAACGCCTCTGGGCCGTTTCATGGGTGTTGCGGCCGTGGCGCTCGCTGCGGTGAACGTCTTTGGCGGGTTCCTGGTCACCCGGCGCATGCTCGAGATGTTCAAGAAGAAAGAGCCCAAGGCCAAGGGAGCCGGCCAGTGACCGTTCGCGCTTTCATCGTCCTGCTCATCGTCACCATTGTGGCGATCGGCATCGGTGACCACTTTGCCCACGATTTCACCAATCCGGGCATCGAGCGCAGTTTCGCGGTCCTCGTGATCGCCGCAATCATCGTCGCCCCGGTAGCCTGGCTGCTCGGGCGCATCGGCTGGATCAATGGGCGGTTCGAACTCGACCGCCATCGCCAGCCGCCTCGCAACGGAGGTGAGGCATGAGCATGAATCTGATTGTCCTGTTGTATCTGGTGGCCTCGATCTGCTTCATCCAGGCGCTCAAGGGGCTGTCCCATCCGACCACCTCCATCCGGGGGAACGTCTTTGGCATGACGGGCATGGCGATCGCGGCAGTCACCACCGTGGCGCTGATTTTCATGATGCGCGCTGAAATCGCCGCACCGGGCCTGGCCTGGGTGCTGCTGGGTCTGCTGATTGGCGGCACCGCCGGCACCCTCATGGCCAAGCGGGTCGAGATGACCAAGATGCCGGAGCTGGTAGCCTTCATGCACAGCATGATCGGCCTGGCAGCCGTGTGTATCGCGGTGGCTGCGGCCATCGAGCCGTGGGCCTTTGGCATCACCGAAAAGGGCGGGCTCATTCCGGCCGGCAACAGGCTCGAGCTGGCTCTGGGCGCCGGTATCGGTGCGATCACCTTCAGCGGCTCGGTCATCGCCTTCGGCAAGCTGTCGGGCAAGTACAAGTTCAGGCTGTTCCAGGGCGCGCCCGTCGTGTTTGCCGGCCAGCACATGATCAATCTGGCGCTGGGCCTGCTCACGGTCGGGCTGATTCTGGGCTACACCTTCACGCAATCCATCGAGATGTTCGTGGCGGTACTGGCCCTGACCTTCGTGCTCGGTGTGCTGATCATCATCCCGATCGGTGGTGCCGACATGCCGGTGGTGGTGTCGATGCTCAACAGCTACTCGGGCTGGGCGGCAGCAGGCATCGGCTTTTCGCTCAACAACAGCATGCTGATCATCGCCGGTTCACTGGTGGGCAGCTCGGGCGCGATCCTGAGCTACATCATGTGCAAGGCCATGAACCGGTCGTTCTTCAACGTGATTCTGGGTGGCTTTGGTGGTGACGCCGCAGCGGCTACCGGTGGCGCGCAGCAACAGCGCCCAGTCAAGAGCGGATCGTCCGACGACGCGGCCTTCCTCATGACCAATGCGGATACCGTCATCATCGTGCCGGGCTATGGTCTGGCGGTGGCTCGTGCCCAGCACGCCCTGAAAGAACTCACCCAGAAGCTCATCGACCGCGGCGTCACGGTCAAGTACGCCATCCACCCGGTGGCGGGCCGCATGCCGGGGCACATGAACGTGCTGCTGGCCGAGGCCGAAGTGCCCTACGACCAGGTCTTCGAGATGGAAGACATCAACTCCGAATTCGGTCAGGCCGATGTGGTGCTGGTGCTCGGCGCCAATGACGTGGTGAATCCGGCTGCCAAGGATCCCAAGTCGCCGATTGCCGGCATGCCGATTCTCGAGGCCTACAAGGCCAAGACCATCATCGTGAACAAGCGCTCCATGGCCTCGGGCTATGCGGGCCTCGATAACGAACTCTTCTACATGGACAAGACCATGATGGTCTTTGGCGATGCCAAGAAGGTCGTCGAGGACATGGTCAAGGCCGTCGAGTGAGGCCGTCGAGTAAGGCCGTCGAGTAAGGCCGGCGGCCCGGCATCGGGCCGCTGACGGCTCTGACAGCGGCTCGCAACAGCCCGTCAGGCTATGCCGCTGAGGCTATGCCGCTGAGGTGGTCTTCAGTCGGCCTTCAGGCCCAGGCGCCGGATCAGCGGCACCCAACGCTCGGTCTCACTGCGAATCAGTGCACCAAAGACTTCGGGCGAGCCCCCGACCGGCCGGACATTCAGGCGCTCAAACCCCTGTCGCACATCCGGGCGCTTCATGGCGTCGTTGAATGCGGCATTGAGCTTGTTCACGATGTCGGTGGGCGTTGCGGCGGGCACAAGCATGCCCGAATAGGCCAGGGCTTCGGCTAACGGGAATCCCAGCTCACGCAGAGTGGGTGTATTGGGCAGCATCGGGAATCGCGTGGCGTTGGTGACCGCCACCGGCCGAAGATGGCCCGCACTGATCGCGGCGGAGCCACTCGCTACAGGGTCGATCAGCACATCAAGCTGACCCGCCACCACATCCTGAATCGCCGGGGCGCTGCCCCGATAGCCCACATGCACGAAGCGGGTGCCGTATTCGACATTGAGCACCTGTCCTGACAGGTGGCCCACGGTTCCGATCCCGGGAGTGGCATAGGGCATGTCACGCTGGCGCGCCGCCGCAATCACCTCGGCAAAGGACTGATAAGGCGACTTGTGCCCCACCGAAACGATGAACCCCTGGGCCGAGATCTGCACCACGGGGCGCAGGTCGGTCAGTGCATCGTAAGGCAGCCTCGCCATCAGGCCCGGGTTGGTGGAGAGCGGCAGGCTGCCGATCAGCATCGTGTGCCCATCGGGCCTGGCCTTGACCACGGTCTCGGTACCGATCACGGCGCCTGCGCCGGGCTTGTTCTCGATGACCACCGGCTGGCCAAGCAGCTCGGTCAGGGCCTTGCTGAACAGCCTGGAATACAGATCCGTGGTGCCGCCCGGGGCCGAAGGCACAACGATGCGGATCGGCTGAGACGGAAACCCGGCAGCCGACTGGGCTGTTGCGCGGCTCGCCACTGCGCCCAGGCCCGCGGCCAGGACGATCCGACGACGCGCACCGGATGATGGTTCACCCTCGCAATTAAACTCAGCCAACTTTTGTGGGCAGGCAGGCATCTGGCTCATGATCGGTCTCCGGCGGGTAGTCACACATTATGCTGCCCAATGCGCCGGGGTCTCGTAGAATGATTCCAATCCCGCGCGTCGGGACAGCACTGCGCAGCCCAGCCGATCCTTCAAAACGCGAACGGTCTGGTCGGCAGGTCATCGGACCATCAGAAGGCGAGGGAGCCATCATGAGTGAA
>JBKCEY010000194.1:0-10651 GCA_046304115.1 Burkholderiales bacterium
ACCTCCCTCACCATCAGCGGCTCCGGCATCGACTGGCATGACCTCGAGTCCTATCTGCGCCCCGATGGTCTGGGCCGGTATTCCTTCGTGGGCGACAACGAGGTGCGTTTCAATCCGCCGGGCCGTCAGTACGACTCGGTGCTGCTCATGGATTGCAGCCAGTGCCCGGTGCATCCCACGCTCTCGAAGGTCTTTTTCGAGTATTCGAAGAAGCACTCCATCACGGCGCGCGCCAAGGGCGTGGAGCCGATGTTCCTGATGACCTGGGCCTATGCCGACAAGCCCGAAATGACCCAGGGCCTGGCCGATGCCTATACCGAGGCAGGCAAACAGAACAATGCTCATGTGATTCCGGCCGGTCTGGCGTTTGCGGCATCCATGGCCAAACGACCCGATATCAACCTTTATGTGCCGGACAAGCGTCACCCGAGCCTTGCGGGCAGTTATCTCACAGCCGCCACGATGGTGGCCTCGGTCTGGAACGTGAACCCGGTGGGCAGCAAGTTCACCGCGGGCTTGCCGGCCGATGTGGCCCAGCATCTGCAGGAAGTGGCCTGGGAGACCACACGCAGGTATCACGGGCGGCCGTAAATCAATCTGCTCAGGCCATTCAGTCGGCTGCAATAGTTGACGGTCTGAAGCCGGCCGAGCCGCTCTGGCTTGACGGTCTGATGCCTACCCAGCCACTCTGCCGGGTCTACTTCACCAGCACGCCGACCAGCCACAGGCTGATCGGCGGAAACGCCAGCAACAGCGCCGTGCGCAGGGCGTCTGAGATCAGGAAAGGCACGACACCGCGATAGCTCTCGGCCATGGGTACATCCTTGGCCAGACCATTGATCACATAGACGTTCAGCCCCACGGGAGGCGCAATCAACCCGATCTCGACCACCATCAGCACGAGAATGCCAAACCAGATCAGCTTGAGGTCGGTGGGTAGGCCAAAGAGATCCAGCCCGATGATGGTGGGCAGAAAGATCGGCAGGGTCAGCAGGATCATGGACAACTCGTCCATCACGCAGCCCAGGATCACGTAGAACACCAGAATGGCACTCACCACCACCAGGGGCGGCCATCCCAGGTCCTTGACGATGCCAGACAGAGCAGCCGGAAACTGCGAGAGCGCCAGCGCTGCATTGAGCACATCGGCACCCAGGAAGATCATGAAGATCATGCCGCTGGTCACCGCTGTGTCGTAGAAACACTCGAAGAATTTTTCGCGGGTGAGTTCGCGCCTCACCACAGCCGCCAGAAAGGTGCTCGCCGCGCCGATGGAGGCGGCTTCGGTGGGTGTGAACCATCCGCCATAAATGCCGCCGAACACCACCAGAAAGATCGCCGCGATCGGCCAGACATCTTTGAGCGCCGCAAAGATCTGGCGGGCCGAGGCCTTGTCGGTTGCCGGCCCGTGCTCCGGAAAGAAGCGCACATACACACCGATCGCGATGCAGTAGCCCAGGGTTGCAATCAATCCGGGGATGAGGGCCGCGGCAAACAGCTTGGCAATGTTCTGCTCGGCGAGGATGCCGTAGATCACCAGCACCACCGACGGCGGGATCATGATGCCCAGGGTGCCGCCTGCAGCCAGGGTGGCCGTGGCCAGGCGCCCCGAGTAGTGATGCCGGCGCATCTCGGGCAAGGCCACCTTGGCCATGGTGGCTGCGGTAGCCACTGAAGATCCGCACACCGAACCAAAGGCGGCACAGGCCATGACGGCTGCCATGGCCAGGCCGCCGCGCAGATGGCCGATCATGGCGCTGGCGGCGGCAAAGAGACTGCGCGACAGACCACCCTGAGTCGCGAAGGCGCCCATCAGCAAAAAGAGCGGAATGACCGTGAGGTCGTAGTTGGCCAGCCTCGCCCAGGCCAGACCCTTGAGGAAGTTGGCAAAGGGTGGCCAGCCGGACAAAGCCACATAGCCCACCGCGCCCGGCACGAACATGGCCAGCGCAATCGGCACGCGCAGGGCCATCAGCAGAAGCATGCCGGCAAAGAGCAGCAGGGCGATGGTGGTGCCGCTCAAGATCGCTCCTCCGACTCGGCCACTTCGTGCAGTACCGCATGCCGCCAGGCACTGTAGAAGGCCGCCAGCGCAGCCACGGCCAGCGACGGCACCATCAGGCCATAACCCCAGCCGGTGGGCAGACCCATGATCATGGTCGACTCTGCATTGCGAAAGGCGGATTCCGCGCCCAGCGCCGTGCGCCAGGCCAGGAGCGCCAGCATCAGACCCACGAGTGACGAGCCGACCGCATCGAGCCGGGCCTTGGTATGGGCTGAGGCACGCGCCGTGAAGAAGTCGACGAAGATGTTGCCGTTGCGCAGCTGCGTGAACGGCAGAAATGCAGCAACGGATACCGCGCAACCCATCTGCACGAGCTCGAAGTCACCCACGATGGGTTTGCCCAGCAGATTGCGCATGACCACGCTGTAGAGCGACATCAGCGTGACGCCGGTGAGCACCAGCCCACCCGCCACTGCAAGAATCTGGGCCAGCCGCTCGAGCAGCCGGCCCACCGGATCACTGAAGGTCAATTGTGCGGCCGAGGTCAGGTGATCGGATCACAGGCGACCGGCGCAGCTCGCGCCGCTTACCGGGTGTGCTTCTTGATGAGGTCCTTGGCACAGGTGAGCAGGCCCTGGCCGTTGAGGCCCTTGCCGGTCACTTCCTTCACCCAGTCGTCATCGACCAGATCAGCCGCCTTGCGAAAGCCCTCAAGCTCGGCGCCACCGATCGTGACGATGTTGTTCTTGCGGTCGACCGCAGCCTTGCGTCCAAGCGGGTCGCCGGCCTGATGGTCGCGCCCCAGCGCACCGGAGGCGTCGATGCCGGAATGCTTGTCGATGATGGCCTTGAGATCGGGCGGCAGGCTGTTGTACTTGGCCTTGTTCATGGCCACCACAAAGGCCACGGTGTACAGGCCCCCGATCCTGGCGTCGAACTCGCTGTGGTGCTTGGCGAGTTCATCGACCTTGATGGAAGGGGTGATCTCCCAGGGCACGACCACGGCCTCGACCACACCCTTGGACAGGGCATCCGGAATCTGCGGCAGGGGCATGCCGACCGGCGTGGCGCCAATCGCAGAGAGCAGCTTGGTGGTCTGTCGGGTGGGGCCGCGCACCTTCATGCCCTTGAGGTCGGCCACCGAACGAATGGGCTTGTCCTTGGAATGGAACATGCCCGGGCCGTGCACATGAAGGGCCAGCAGCTGGACATCCTGGAACTCGCCCGAACCGCAGGTCTGCGAATACTCCCAGTACGCGCGCGAGGTGGCCTCGGCATTGGTCATCATGAAGGGCAGCTCGAACACCTCGACCCTGGGGAAACGCCCCGGGGTGTTGCCTGCGAGCGTCCAGACCACATCGACCACACCGTCCTTGGCCTGATCGTAGAGCTGCAGGGGCGAGCCGCCGAGCTGCATCGACGGATATTTTTCGAAGACGATGCGTCCGCCCGAATCCTTTTCGATGCGCTCCATCCAGGGCACCAGTGCGCCCTTGTAGACATTGGAGGTATTGGTCACGAAGGTATGAAACTTGAGCGTGACCTTCTGCTGGGCCTGAGCGGCCAGAGGCAGGCCGAGCGTGAGCGCGGCAGCCAGGGCGAGGGAGCGAAACTTCATGGGGAGTGTCTCCGGGGATGAAGCGGATCTTGGGAACCGTCGCGAAGCGTCGCTGGCGGATCCGGCGAAGTTAACCGCCCGGGCCGATTCCGGCAAGCCTTGAACCCTAGTTGCCGGGCGGCACCTCGATGCGCATGCCTTCCATCTCCTCCTCGATCAGCACCTGACAGCCCAGTCGGCTGCCCGCACGCAACTCCGCTCGCACATCCTGCAGCATGTCGAGTTCGTCTTCTTCGGGCACCGGCACGCGATCGGCCCAGGCCCGCTCGATCCAGACATGACAGGTGGCACAAGCCAGTGCGCCGCCACATTCGCCCGGGATTCCGGGAATGTCGGCGTCGACCGCCACACGCATGAGGTTGGCGCCCGCGCGGGCTCGCACGGGAATCTCGGTCTGGTCGGGTAGAACGAAAATCAAGGTCGGCATACGACGAGTTTAACGTCCGGCAGCCCGACAGCGAATCGGGCTCTGAAGACACTGCCTGGAGGTTGATGTCCGACTTGCTGCCCATCGGCACGGCAGGGGAAGATCGAAGTTGCCTGCCCCTGCAGGGAAAGAGTCGACCATGACCGCCCAATTGAAAGACCAGTTCGCCAGCGACCCCGTCTCGCGCCATCTGGACGATGCTGCCCTGATTGCCGCGATGGCGCGTTTCGAGGCGGCCCTGGCACTGGCCCAGGCCGATGCCGGCCTGTTCGACCGGCCTACAGCGGAGTGCATTGCATCGGTTTGCTTCACACTGGATGGCACCACACCGCCTGCACCACCCTTCGATGCAGCGAGCCTGGTGCCGGCCGCACGGCGCGCAGGCACCCTGGCCATTCCATTTGTGAAGGCGCTGACCGAGGCGGTTGCAGCCCGCGATGCACAAGCCGCCCGCTGGGTCCATTGGGGCGCCACCAGCCAGGATGTTCTGGATACGGCACTTGCCCTGCAATTGCAGGCCGCCGGACGCGAACTGCTGGCCCAGCTCACCCGCACCGGCGATCGCCTGGCCGAACTCGCCCTCGTTCATGCAGCCACGCCGATGGTGGGCCGCACGTTGTTACAGGCGGCCACGCCGATCACCTTTGGCTGGAAGGTGGCGGCCTGGCTCTCACCCCTGCCCCGGCTGCAATGCAACCTCGCACAGGCCCTTGAAGATGCGAGCGTGCTGCAACTCGGTGGCGCAACCGGCACGCGAGCGGCACTCAATGGACAGGGTGATGCCGTGGCCGCCGCGATGGCCTCAAGACTGGGACTGAACGATCCACCCATGGCCTGGCACGCAAGCCGCGACCGGATCGCCCGACTGGGCAGTGAGCTCGCACTGGTCGCGGGCGCCATGGCGCGTATCGGGCGCGACATTTCCTTGCTCATGCAGCCTGAGGTGGGTGAGGTGGCCGAGCCTTCGGGCGCGGGCCGCGGTGGATCTTCGGCCATGCCGCACAAACGCAATCCGGTGAGCTCGATGCTGGCCCTGCAGGCGGGTCTTCGGGCGCCCGGGCTGGTCGCCACCCTGCTTGGGCAGCAGATGGGTGAGCATGAGCGTGGGCTGGGCAGTTGGCAGGCCGACTGGTGGACACTCGGCGAGCTCTTTGACTGCGCAGGCAGCGCAACCGATGCCATCGGGGAATGCCTGGAAGGCCTGGTCGTCAATGTGGCAGCCATGCACGAGAACCTGGAGCGCACGCGAGGGTTCGTCCATGCGGAGGCCATCACGATCGCGCTCGGTCGCACGATGGGCAAGTCGGCTGCGCAGCAACTCATGGAGCGTGTCTGCGCACAGGCGATCGACCATGGCCAGACCCTGCGCGATGCCCTCACGGCAGCGCGAATGGCTGATCCAGAACTCGCAAGCGCCCTGCCCGAGACTCGGCTCACCGAGCTCTTTGACCCGGCCACCCAGCGTGGCGATGCCCAGCACATGATCGAACGGGTGGTGCGCCAGTGGCGCGACTGCTGATCGAAAGGGTGTGAGTCGGTGGCGTGACTGCTGATCGACCCGGCGGTGAATCAGTAGCGTGACTGTTGATCGACCCGACGGTGAATCAGTGGGGTGGGGGTGGATCGAGTGGCGTGGGGATGGATCGGGCGATAATTCCCGGGTTCGCCCATTGAGCGCCCGCGCGGCCCCCCGTGTCGGCGAGGCCTTGATCGGCGCAGCCTTCACCCCTGCCGGAGATCCTCATGCCTTTCGTCCACCATGCTGGCGCGCGTCTGTACTGGCGCGCCGACGGCGACCCCGCACTGCCCGCACTGATCCTGGTCAACTCGCTGGGCGCCGACCACGCCTTGTGGGATCCCGTGATGCCGCGGCTGATCGATTTCTTTCGGGTGATCCGCATGGATACGCGCGGCCACGGCGCCTCGGACAGCGGGCCGGCCGACGAGTATTCGGTGGAACTGCTGGCCCGAGATGTCCTGGCTGTGGCCGATGCGGCCGGCGCCGCGCAGTTTGATTACTGTGGCATTTCGCTCGGCGGCATGATCGGCCAGTGGCTTGGCATTCATGCATCCGATCGGCTGCGCCGGCTGATGCTGTGCAACACCACCGGGCGCTCCGATCCTGCCGGCCAGATCGACCGGATTGCCAGGGTCAAGGCCGGTGGCCTGGCGGCCGTGGTGGACACCGTGATCGGGCGTTTCTTTACGCAACGCTTCATCGAGCGGGGCACCCCACACCTGCATACCGTACGCCAGACCATGCTCGCGCTCGACATCCCCGGCTATCTGGGCTGCTGCGCGGCTGTGCGTGATCATGATCTGCTGGATCAGCTGCATCGCATCAGCGCACCCACCACCGTGGTGGTGGGTGAACATGACGCCTCCACGCCGCCTGCGCTGGGCGAGGCCATCGCCGCTGCCATTCATGGTGCACGACTGGTGCGACTCGACTGCGCGCATATTCCGCACAGCGAGGATCCTTCAGGCTTCGTTGCCGAACTCATGCAGGCCCTGCAGCCGCAGCGCGGCCAGGCGCCTGTCAGCGAGGGCGGCCACCCGGCCAGCGGTGCCCTGCCGGATGGCTCGGCTCCGGTCACGTCAGTAGCGCCGGATGCAGGCCTGCACGAGCAGTTCACACGGGGTATCGCACGCCGCAAGCAGGCGCTGGGCGAGTCCTATGTCAATGCGCGGCTGGCAGTCCATGACCCGTTTACAGCCGACTTCCAGAACATGATCACGCGCTGGGCCTGGCACGATGTCTGGACACGCCCCGTGTTCGATGACCGCACCCGCCGCATCATCGTGCTGGCCATCACCTGTGCGCTCGGGCGCTGGGAAGAGTTTCGCCTGCATGGGCGGGCCGGCCTGGCCAACGAACTCTCCCCCACCGACGTGAAGGAGCTGCTGCAGCAGGCTGCCATCTATGCCGGAGTGCCTGCGGCCAATACCGGGTTTCACATCGCCTCGGAGCTTGTGCGCGAGCGCAAGGGAGCCTGACGTGCAGGACATCGCGATCATCGGCGCAGGCATCGGAGGCCTGACCACGGCCCTGGCACTTCATGCCGCGGGGCTGCGCTGCACGGTCTTTGAATCGGTCAACGAACTTCGCCCGCTGGGTGTGGGCATCAACCTCTTGCCCCACTCCGTACGCGTGCTGGCTGGCCTTGGGCTTGAGGACAAGCTTGCCGCGACAGCCATCGAAACCGCCGCCCTGTCGTACTACAACAAGTTTGGCCAGCTGATCTGGAGCGAGCCCCGCGGGCGGGGGGCAGGCTATGCCTTTCCCCAGTTCTCGATTCATCGGGGTGAGCTGCAGATGCTGCTCTTTCAGGAGGTGCTTGCGCGGCTGGGTTCGCAGGCCGTCCAGACCCAGCATGCCCTGGTGCGATTCGAGGACGGGCCCGATGCGGTCACGCTGCACTGTGCCGATGCCACAGGGCAGTTGCGAGCGCCCATCCAGGCCCGGGCCGTCATTGCGGCCGATGGCATCCATTCGGTCGTGCGCAAGGCTTTCTATCCCGATGAGGGCTCACCCCGATTCTCGGGTCTGATGCTCTGGCGAGGCACCATCGAGGGCGCACCCTTTCTGGGCGGTCGCACCATGTTCCAGGCGGGTCACCTCAAGCAGAAGTTCGTCTGTTATCCGATCTCGCGCGAGTTGGCCGACCAGGGTCGCGCGCGCATCAACTGGATTGCCGAGCTCGCGGTGCCCGGCCAAACCCCGGCCCGTCAGGACTGGAGCCGCCGAGTCGATGCTTCGGTCTTTCGGGAGCCCTTCGCGAACTGGCGATTCGACTGGCTGGACATTCCGGCCATCATCGACAGCACCGAGACCATCTTCGAAGACCCGATGGCCGACCGAGACCCGCTGCCTCGCTGGACCCACGGGCGAGTGACGCTGCTGGGCGATGCAGCCCATCCGATGTATCCGATCGGCAGTAACGGCGCCTCGCAGGCCATTCTGGATGTCGAGGCGATGGTGCAGGCCCTTCAGGCCACGGGTTTTGGGCGCGACACGCTTGACCCTGGGGCCGCGTTTGATCGCTACGAAAGTGCGCGAAGAGAAGCGACCGCGCAGATCGTGCTGGGCAATCGCAAGGGCGGGCCCGATGAGGTGATGCATCTGGCCGAGGAGCGAGCGCCCCAGGGCTTCGCCCATGTGCACGATGTGATTTCACGGGCCGAGCTCGAGGCCATCTCGGCGCGCTACAAACAGCTCGCGGGGTTCAGCCGCGAGCAGGTCAATCGCTGATGGGTTCGCTCAGTGCAAAACCAGCGGGTGCTGCATCATGCCCTCGAAATGACTCAGGAAGTCATCGACCTCTTCGATCGAGGGCTCGCCCGAGATGAGCTGATCCACATCGACCCGGAACTTGTCGGCCAGCGGGCCATCCAGGAAGATCTCCCGACGCCCGGTCTTGTCCATGATCTCGTAGCCGCCCGTAAAGGTTTCCCCCTCGACGGAACGGAATTCGACAACGCAATAGTTGGGGCTGTTGTAAATCATCTGCATGGGTTACCTCACCGGTCGGTATCTGCCTCATCGGCCGCCTACCAGGAAATTGAGGGCACACCGACGAACGTTCAAGCCTGACCGATGAACGTCATCCCATCGCCTGCCCAGGCCACCAGATCCAGCGCGGCCTGATGACCTGCCCGGGCAGGATCATGCAGGAGCACCCGCTGCGTTTCGGTCATCAGACCCCTGCGTTCGATGACGCTGGCATGCCGACTGAGGGCCCGCTCGAGCCCCTCCAGGTGGGTGCGGGCGTCAGCCAGCACCAGCACGCGCTCAAAAGGGCCCTCGCGCAGCAGCCGACCCAGAGTGACCGCGACCACCGGACCTGCCACGCAGCAGTCGCAGGCAGCCGCCAGATGCTGAACGCTCAGCCGATCACCCCACTCGGCCTGCAGCGCGACCCGATCAAGACCCAGATCCTGCAGGGCACCGACGGCAAGCAGGGCCATGCGTCCTGGCGGCTCGGGACACAGGGCCGCCGGTGTGCGCAATGCAGCCAGGCCCTGCTCGGCAAGACCCGAGCCTGGAAAGCCCGCAAACAAACGGATCTTCATGCCGTTCAGCGACGCCAGAACCCCGGACTGAAGAGCACGAAGACGATCAGCAGTTCGAGCCGGCCCGCCAGCATGGCAAAGGCCAGAATGCCAGCCTGTATATCGCTCAGACCCGCGACGTCCGGGGCCAGGCCCAGTGCGCTGAACGCTTCGCCGCCGTTGTTGAGTCCGGCCATGACCAGGCCAAAGGCCGCCCCACCGTCAAGACCGGTAGCCACCAGCGCCGCGGTCAGGCCAAGCAGCGTGACGCCATAGAGCAGCATGAATCCGAGCACGCTCTGGACAACCTCGGGGGAGATCACCTGACCGCCGAGCAGCAGGGGCCGGACGGCTCTGGGGTGACTCATGCGCAGCAACTCGCGCAGAGCCTGCTTGATCAGGATCAGGGTGCGGATCATCCGGATCCCACCGCCCGTGGAGCCCGAGGAAGACACCAGGGCGGCCAGCAACATCAGCCACAGCGCGGGCAGGGGCGGCCAGTCGGGGGCATGAATGCTGGCAAATCCGGCCGATGTGGCCATCGAGACCGTCGCAAAGGCGAGGTGTCGCAGGTGCTCAAGCCAGTCACTGCCGGGACGCTCGAGCACCGTCAGGCCCACCAGCGCCAGCATGGACCCGAACACCAGGATGAGCACCGCACCGGCCTCGGGATCGCGCTGGTAGGCGGCCAGAGAGCGCTGCCGCAAGGCCAGGAAATGGGTGGTGAAATTGAAGGCTGCCAGCAGCATGAAGACGATCAGCACGGCCTCGATATAGGGCGAATCCCAGTCATCGACCCCGCCGCTGCGGGTGGAAAAACCACCCAGCGACACCGTGGACAGGGCATGACAGATCGCATCGAAGGCGGGCATGCCCACGGAGAGCAGCGCCAGAGCACAGGCCAGGGTCAGCAGGAGATAGACCAGCCACAGGTAACGGGCGGTCTGCATGATGCGAGGCGCAAGGCGCGTGTCTTTCATGGGCCCGGGCGTATCGGCGCGAAAGAGCTGCATGCCGCCCACGCCCAGCAGGGGCAGCACCGCCACGGCCAGCACGATGATGCCCATGCCACCGAGCCACTGCAGCAGATGGCGCCACAACTGCAGGCTCTCGGGCCACCATTCAGGCGCGCCCAGTCGACTCAGGCCTGTGGTGGTCAGGGCGGCCAGGCCTTCGAAGAGGGCCGCATCGAGACCGATTTCGGGTCGATGCAGCCAGAAGGGCAGACCCGCCAGGGTCGACAGGGTGAGCGTGGCCAGTACAACCAGCAGGCAGCCGTCCCGTGCAGGCAGATCAAGCCGTGTCTTGCGTCGCCACTGGGGCCAGCCCAGGGCAAGGCCGAGCAGGGCCCCAGGCGCGGCAACAAGGGTCAGTGCCCGCTGCGCGCCGTCGTCGATCCAGAAAGACCAGCCCAGCGGAATCAGGGCCGCCAGGGACAGGCCGAGGATAAGGCCGCCCAGCAGGTGGGCAAGGGCGATCAGGCGTCGCACGCGCGAGGGGATCCGTCAAAAGCCGCGATCATAGCCCTCAGTCGACCCGGGTGGGCGGA
>JBKCEY010000195.1:0-888 GCA_046304115.1 Burkholderiales bacterium
GATGCGGCCGGACCCGCGCTGCGAGTATCACGCTCAAGGCGTGGGCATGTAGCCTCGAATGACGAGCCCGAGCACCATGGCTACCAGCATCATGACCGCACCCGCATTGGCCCAGTCGTACCAGCGCCAGGGCTCGATGCGCTTGCGCCGCGTGAGCAGCCAGACCACGGGCGATAGCGCCAGCCCGATCAGGAACCACGGCAGCGTCCAGCCGACCGCGAACCTGGGGTCATGCTCGCGGGCCTGAAAGCCGATGATCGCCACCAGCGCGATCAACCAGATGAAGCGGTTCATGAGCGCAAGGATACGGCTGTTACGTCAACTCAAAGCAGCGAAGACAGGAACTGCCTGAGCTCAGGGGTCTGGGGTTGCGCAAAGAGCTGCTCGGGCGGGCCCATCTCGTGCACCCTGCCCTGATGCATGAAGATGACCCGGTCGCTGACCTTGCGCGCAAAGCCCATCTCGTGGGTCACCATCAGCAGGGTCATGCCCTCTTGCGCCAGAGACTCCACCACCGCCAGCACTTCGCCGACCAGTTCGGGGTCGAGCGCTGCGACCTGGCATCAAAGATCGCCTGGAAGAAGGGCGAGTAGGCCGACGTGAAGTCGATCACCTTTTCGCGCTCGGCATTCTTGCCCAGGGTCGAGATCACCAGGTCGGTCTTGCGGGTCTGCAGGTAGGGGATGCGGTTGGCGCTGGTCACCGGAACGAGTTCCACCTTCACGCCCATCTTGGCCCCGATGTAGCCAGTGTAGAGGTGTAGGATCCCCGTGCTGTGAATCGCCCACGCCCTTACTCCAGTCCTGCAGCGCCTGCTTACCTCCGAAGACGGCACTGCATGGCGGTTGTCTCGACGGTGGCGATGTTGGGCGTGACCTCTTCGGGTGC
>JBKCEY010000196.1:0-15271 GCA_046304115.1 Burkholderiales bacterium
TCGCCGACGATGGCGTCCGGATCGATCGCCAGCCCGAATTGCTCCGACAGCCGCGCCAGTTCCGCCCGCGCCCGCTTCACGCCGCCGCTGAGCCAGGCGCCGCCCTCGGCCCCGAGCCCGCCCGCGAGCCTGAGCGAGGCCGGAGCTCCGCTCGCCTGTGCAGGGTATGGCTCGGTGGTCATGGTGACTGCGGCCATGGGTTTTGCGGCAGCGGCTGGTGCAGTGGATGCGCTCCTTGCCCGACGCTGATCGGGCGATTGCTGCGCCGGGGCGGGTCATGGCTGAGCCGTCGCCCTCGATGACGGTGTTCAGGGGGTGAGATGGGCTCGTGTGGCCTGCTCGACCTCGTTTTTCGAGCCTAGAAACACCGCAACCCGCTGATGCAGCTGGTCAGGCTGAATGTCCAGAATGCGTCGCCTGCCATCGGTGGCCATGCCGCCCGCCTGCTCGACCAGCAAGCTCATCGGATTGGCTTCATACATGAGGCGCAGCTTGCCCGGTTTGCCGGGCTCGCGCGCATCGGCGGGGTACATGAAGACCCCACCCCGGGTCATGATGCGATGCACATCGGCCACCATCGAGGCCACCCAGCGCATGTTGAAGTCCTTGCCTCGCGGGCCGGTCTTGCCCGCCTTGAGCTCGTCGATGTAGCGGCGCACGGGCGCATGCCAGTGACGCTCATTGGAGGCGTTGATGGCGTACTCCTTGGTGTCCTCCGGAATGCGCATGCCATCCTGGGTGAGCCACCAGGAACCCGTTTCGCGATCGAGCGTGAAGCAGGCCACGCCATCGCCGACCGTGAGCACCATCAGGGTTGCCGGTCCATAGACCGCATAGCCTGCGGCCACCTGCCGGGTGCCGGGTTGCAGGAAGTCCGACTCCAGCACTTCACCACCACCCTCGGGCGCACGCAGCACTGAAAAGATGGTGCCGATCGAGACATTCACATCAATGTTCGATGAGCCATCCAGCGGATCGAACAGCAGCAGGTACTCACCCTTGGGATAGCGGTTCGGAATCGCATAGGGATGATCCATTTCCTCAGACGCCATGGCGGCCAGGTGGCCGCCCCACTCATTGGCTTCGAGCAGGGTTTCGTTGGCGATCACATCGAGCTTTTTCTGAGCCTCGCCCTGGACATTCTCGCTACCGGCATCGCCAAGGATGTCCGCCAGCGCTCCCTTGCCAACCGCATAGCTGATGCGCTTGCAGGCCCTGGCCACCACCTCGAGCAGCAGCCGCAGTTCGGCAGGAATGAGGTTGCGTTCGCGCTGTTTTTCAACGAGGTACTGGGTGAGACTGATCGGCTTGTTCATGGTCGAAATCGTGGGGATGAAATTCAGGAGGGTGATGCTGCCAGCGCCTTGTTGATCACCTCGCGCACATCCGGGGAGCGCACGCGATCGGCCAGTTGCAGCAGAGTCTGGTGCATGAGGTTGCGGCGCACCGGTTCGAATCTGCGCCAGCGATCGAGCGCCCGCGACAGGCGCGCTGCGATCTGAGGGTTGATGGTGTCGAGTTCGACGACCTGCTCGGCCCAGAAGGCATAGCCGCGACCATCGGCCGCATGAAACTCGGCCAGATTGCCGGTACAGAAGCTGGTGATCAGGGCCCGAACCTTGTTCGGGTTGCGCATCGAAAAGGCTGGATGCTGCATCAGGCTGCGCACACGCTCCAGCACGGGAGGCTCACCCGACTGACGGTGCAGGGTGGCCTGCAGCATGAACCACTTGTCGAGCGCAAGAGCCTCCTGGGCAAATTCATGCTCGAAGGCTGCGAGGGCGGCCTCCCGCAAGGGCGACGCACAGCCGCACAGCGCCGAAAGGGCCGCGAAGCGATCGGTCATGTTGGTGGCCTGTTGCCACTGTGACCAGGCGCGCTGATCAGCGCCGGGGGCACCGATCGCCACCAGCCAGCTGAGTGCGGCATTGCGCAGGGCACGGCGACCGGTCTGGGGCGGCTCTGGCGAGTAGGGTTCAAGAACGACCATGCGATCCTGCAGCTCGGCAAGCGATGCCATGAGGGTCTGTCCCACGGTCATGCGAATGGCCTGACGCGCATCGCGCAGGGCTTGCGGATCGACCACATCGATCTGCTCGGCCACATAGCCCTCAGCGGGCATCTGCATCAACTGCTCGCGCAGAGCCGGATCGAGTGATTCATCCATGATGGCCCGACCGAGCGCATCGGCCAGGGCCCGGGCAGCAGACTCCGCCGCTTCGCCAGCGAGCACCCGCAGCATCGCCCGGACAGCCAGTTGCTGCGAGGCTTCCCAGCGGTTGAAGGCATCCTGGTCATGGGCCAGTTGAAAGGCCAGGGTCTCATCGGCCGCTTCGGTATGCAAAACAACGGGGGCCGAGAAGTCGCGCAGCAGAGAGGCCACCACGGTTTGACGGCCCTGTGCATCGGCCGGGGCCTTGACGTTCTCAAAGACAAACCGCTGCTCGGCCTCGCGCAGTTCGACAGTGGTTTCGAGCAGATCCTTGCCGTCAGCACCGATCAGACCCAGTCGCACCGGAATATGCAGGGGCAGCTTGTGTGTCTGGCCCGGAGTGGGCGGGCAGGACTGAGCCAGATGCAGGGTGTAGGTCAGCCGTTGCGGGTCGTATGCGCCTCGTGCACGCACGCGGGGCGTGCCGGCTTGCGCGTACCACCGCGAAAATTGCGCGAGGTCGAGGGTATTGGCATCGGCGATGGCCCGCACGAAATCATCACAGGTGACGGCCTGGCCGTCATGGCGCTCGAAGTAGAGCGCCAGACCCTTCGCAAACCCCTCGCGGCCGACCAGAGTCTGGAGCATGCGGATGACTTCAGCACCCTTCTCGTACACCGTCACGGTATAGAAGTTATTGATCTCCTGATAACTGTCGGGTCGAATCGGATGGGCCATGGGGCCTGCATCCTCGGCAAACTGGAGGCTGCGCAGCACGCGTACGTCGTTGATGCGTTTGACGGCCCGTGCGCTTCGGGCCGAAGGCTCATCGGGACAGACCTGCGCCATCATGTCGGCCGAAAACTCCTGATCCCTAAAGACGGTCAGCCCTTCCTTGAGCGTGAGCTGGAACCAGTCTCTGCAGGTCACCCGGTTGCCGGTCCAGTTGTGAAAGTACTCATGGGCCACCACCGACTCCACGGCAGCAAAATCGGCATCGGTGGCCAGGCGAGGATGGGCAAAAACATACTTGGTGTTGAAGATGTTCAGGCCCTTGTTCTCCATCGCCCCCATGTTGAAGTCCGACACGGCCACGATCATGAACCGATCGAGGTCGAGCTCCAGGCCGTAGCGGGATTCGTCCCAGCGAATCGAACGGATCAGCGACTGCATGGCATGGTGCGTGCGATCGAGTTGGCCTGGCTCCACCCAGACCTGCAGCAGCGCCTCTTTGCCGCTACGGCGGATCAGCTTCTCTTCTTGCGCAACCAGCGTGCCAGCGACCAGCGCAAACAGGTAGCTGGGTTTGGGAAAGGGGTCCTCCCAGCGGGCCTTGTGGCGTCCGTCGGCGAGTGTTTCGGTGGCCACCCGATTGCCGTTGGAGAGCAGAACCGGATATTGAGCGGCGTCGGCCACGAGCTCGACCGTGTAGATCGCCATGACATCCGGGCGATCCGGAAAGAAGGTGATGCGCCGGAATCCCTGGGCTTCGCACTGAGTGAAGAAGTTGCTGTTGGAAAGATACAGGCCTGAGAGATCGGTATTGGCCTGCGGGCAAATCCGGACCAGGGTTTCGAGCTCGAAACGTTCCGGGGGCTGGTCAATCTGCAGGCCACGATCACTCAGGTGGATGCGCGATGCGCTTACGGGCTGACCGTCGATGAGTACCTCGAGCAGCTCGAGCTGTTCGCCATCGAGCCACAACGCGGGGGGCATCGCGAGGGTGTCGGCCGAGGCTGGTGCAAGGTCGTCGCCGCAGCCGGAGGCCAAAGCGCCTTGGGTACTGTCAGCCCGCGCCAGGCGTTGGATCGACATCCGTGCACGCACCTGGGTGCGAACCGGATCGAGGTCGAACTGGAGGTCGATTCGATCGACCCGGTAGTCAGGGGGTGTGTAGTCGTTGCGGTGAATGGTCACCGCCTCGTCGGTACGCATGCGTTCGGGCTCCGCGGCAGTCGCGCTCAGCGCGGGCCGGATACAGCCTGCGCGATTGAGGCACGGTCGTTCAGATTACCTGAGACGTCGTTCCATCCACCAGTTGGGCTGGGCCGAATCGAAAAGTCCGCTGGCGTGCAGACGGTTGGCCAGTTCGAGCGAAGCCATGCCCACTGCCGACTCGACGAGCCAGGTGGACTCGCCGATGCGTCGGGTGGCCTGCACGCCGGCCTGCTTGAAGAGCGCCTGGGCCTGGGCGTCGCTCAGCGGGGTCTTGAGCATCAGGATCACGCCGCCCGGCAGGGCACGCAAGCGCCCCGCTTCGTCCCGAAAGACCGGTGATGACAGGGCATCGGGCGTTCCGCTGCGCAGCGTGGCGCCGCGCTGACCCACCCGTGGCGTGAAATCGGCCACCTGCCCGGGTATCAGCGTGAGGGCATGCCAGCGGGCGCCCTCTGACCAGCCGAGTGCGCCATGCAGCGCCTGCGCTTGAGCAGGACGGTGGATCAGGAGCGTCTGCGCCAGAGCAAGCATGAGGGCAATCGCAACCGCAACTGAGGCCGCGCCGCGGCCTGCATGCATGTTCTTGCGCTCAGCGTCCATGGACGATGACCCTCCAGGAAAGCAGCGATCCGGTGTTCAGAACGCCGGCCCGAGGCCCCACGCGGTCAGAGACCTTCAGGGTCCACAGACCGTTTGCTGATTCGTTGAGATGACGAACCGAGCCGAAGGTCCAGCCATTGAAGGCTCCGCAAGGGTCAGTGCCCGACGGGTCGCAGGTACGCGCCTGAACCAGTTCGCTCACCCCTCCCTGCGGGCTCTCCAGATCGATCTGCAGATCCCCATGATAGGAATGCCTTGTGGTCACCTGAACCTCGACGAATTCGATTCTCGTGATGCTTGGGCAATTCAAGTTGAGTGTGACCTGCAGACCGCTGCTCGAGTTGTCTGGAATGTTTTGGTTGACCAGACTTGCTTCACTGTCGCAGGTGCGTTGGGTGCTCGAGTTGCCCACCGAGGCCCAGGTTCTTGCCCTTTCCACAGCAGCCTGCGCATCGACCACGCCAAATCCGTAAAACGGATGGGCCCAGAGGCTGTCAGGTGACCGCGGCGCTCGAAACCATCCGCCGTTTTTAAGTGCCTCTTCTGAAGGGTTCGATATACCGTTCTTACGTGCGGTCTCGGCCAGAATGATCGGTATATCGCGCCAGGTCAGCGCCGGGTTGACCGACAGCATGAGGGCGGCTACACCCGAAACCATGGGGGTGGCCGCCGATGCGCCTGAGAAGTCGTTGCGCATCCCACCATTGAGCGCGGTGGTCGTGATGTTGGTGCCCGGCGCGCAGACCAACAGGTTGGCGCCAGGCTCCGAGCCGTAGGCTGTGCCATCGACATCCTGAAACTGTATTCGCTGCCCGAGACGATCCACGCCACAGACCGCGATGATCCCTTTTCGATTGGCAAAACCGTCGAGGTTGGCATTGTCGAATTGCCCTCCGTTGCCCCCTGAGAAGACAAAGATCGAGCCTTTCCCGTTTCGACCATTCCGGATACCGGTATCAATCGCATCGGCAAACAGCTTTCCGCTGTCGCTTACTGCCCCGGTATCGGGTGCTCCCCAGCTGTTCTGATAGATATCGATGACCTGGTTTTTGCGGGTGAGGGCTTCTTGAATGTGAGTATCAAAAGACGTTGATAAAGCGTCGTACGCAATCAAACCAGCGCGCGGTGCAACTCCCGCTCCCCCCACGCCATTGGAATCACGAGCCAGCACGATGCCCGCAACTGCGGTGCCGTGATCGTCTTCAT
This sequence comes from Burkholderiales bacterium, assembly GCA_046304115.1. Taxonomy (GTDB): domain Bacteria; phylum Pseudomonadota; class Gammaproteobacteria; order Burkholderiales; family Burkholderiaceae_E; genus UBA4615. The sequence continues at coordinate 5,897 of JBKCEY010000196.1, forward strand.
CGCGACGACAGGGAATGGGATAGCCGCTGGGATTGTCATCTCGAAAACTCACGCTGCCGTCGACCAGATTGGCACGCAAATCGGAATGGCTGACCTCGACAGAATCATCAATGACCCCGACAACCACGCCGCTTCCTTTGGTCAGCGACCACGCGGCTGTGGCCTGGATGTCCAGGCCAAGAAGTTCGGAATTTGAGCCTGACGAGCCGAGATGCCACTGATTCGACAAATCCGGATCCATTCCCACCAGCGCAGAGTCACTGGTGATGGAGTAACGCAGGTCGCATCCAGAACCAGCGATCAGCGTCGTGCCGGCAGGCAGTTTTGCGCTCATTTCCTGCCGCACGGTCGAGGTGATGCCTTCGGAGCCCCCGCCTCCGCAGGCCTGCAAGAGCAATGCGCAGGCCGCGCTGACCAAGCCAAGCCGAGCGCCACGACTGCAAGTCGCAAGCACATCCAGGCGTTGTGCGCGGCCGTGCAACGGCCACGGGAGGCGGTCAAAGGAGAAAGGCACGATCAGGCTGAAAAATGTCGAACGATCGGAGGGCACGAGGGGGAAACACCGAAGGGCACCAGTACACCGGTGCAATGATGGTCGCGGATCAGCCGACGCCGGGCCGAAGAGGGCATGCAGGAGTGGGCAGCTATCTCCTTTGTCGGAAGATCCCTTGCAAACTGTAGCGCGATCATGCTGAAGGGTTGTTGCAAACGGTTGAATGGCATCAACGACCTGATTGAATCGCGCCCAGACCTTGGTCAAACCGCATCCAGCCCCCGTCGCAGGTCGGCAATCAGATCGTCCGGGTGCTCGAGTCCGACGGACAGACGAACCAGATTGGACTCGACGCCGGCCGCCTTGAGTCCTGCGTCATCCCGGGTTCCGGCCCACATGGCAGCGGCATGCACGATCAGGGTGTCCACTCCGCCCAGGCTCACCGCCTGTCGGGCCAGCGACAGGCGGGCGACAAACGACGCAGTAGCCTCAAAGCCTGCCCTCAAGCGCAGGGCCATGACCCCTCCGAAGCCTGTCATCTGCTGGCAGGCCAGTGCATGCTGCGGATGGCTCGCAAGGCCAGGATACGAGACCCGTTCAATGGCCGGATGCGCCTCTAGTGCGCGGGCCACGGCCAGAGCATTGGCATTGATGCGCTCCATCCGAACCGACAGCGTGCGCAGACCGCGCAACAGCAGCCAGGCGTCCATGGGCGACAGGGTTGCCCCCAGCACGATCTGGGTTTGCCAGATCTTCTGAATGAGCGATTCGTTGCCGACCAGTACGCCTGCCGTGAGGTCATGATGTCCGCCGAGCGACTTGGTGGCGCTGTGCACCACCACGTCCGCTCCGAGCGCGATCGGTCGCTGATTGAGTGGTCCCGCGAAAGTGTTGTCGACCACGACCAGCGCACCGGCCTGATGCGCGATCGTGCTGACCGCCTGCAGGTCGGTGAGGCTGCAGTCTGGATTGGTGGGCGATTCGAGCATCACCAGCGCTGCCGGAGTTGAGAGCGCCTGCTCGAAGGCCGATACCTCGGTCTGCTCGACCCACTGCACGCTCACCCCGAAACGAGCAAGCACTTCGCTGAGCAGTTTCGTAGTGCCCATGTAGTGGTTGCGCTGGGCGACGACCCGGTCGCCGGATTTGAGCAGCCCCATCAGGGTGGCACTGATGGCGCCCATGCCGCTCGCGGTGACCAGACCACTCTGCGCACCTTCGAGTTGCGCGATCAAGGTCGCCACACGAGCATGCAAGGGATTGCCGTAGCGCGTGTAGTAGCGCGAATGCATGGGGCGTGAGGCCATGTCTGCAAAATCATGTGCATCGCTCGCGCGGAATGTGGCTGACCAGATAATGGGTGGCGTCAGCCCTGTGTCAGTTTGATAGGAGTCATCTGCGTGCAGCAGCAGTGTCTCGGGATGGGGCGAATCAGTAGGGCTCATGGTCTGCTCAGGTAGTCGTTGCCAAACTTGGCCGTTATGCCACAATGCGCCGGTGGGATTGGCTCGCACCGTTGAGTAGTTGGCTGTGCGACACGATTCTCGGCATTAGCCCCTGAAGGTTTTCGCCGGTCGGATTCACCCAGTCAGCACAACACATCAAATACGAGACCCCACCCATCCGTGACGGAGGTTCCCCCATGAACAAGAGCGAACTCATCGAATCCGTGTCGGCTGATGCCGATATCAGCAAAGCCGCCGCAGAGCGTGCGCTTAATGCCGTCATCGAGGCGGTCACCAAGGCAGTCACCAAAGGCGATCGCGTGACCCTGGTCGGTTTTGGCACGTTCTATTCCACCAAGCGCGCAGCACGCACCGGCAAGAATCCCCGCACCGGCGAGAAGATCAAGATCGCGGCAGCTACCGTTCCCAAGTTTTCGGCAGGCGCTGCCTTCAAGGCCGCAGTCAACAAGAAAAAAGCGAAGTAATTCGCCTCTTGCGCGCCCCAAGGCTCTGGCCGGGGCGTGCCGCCGCAGCGCCTTTGGGGCTGCAGAGCACACAAGCGCCCCGGTCTTGCCGGGGCGTTTGCGTTTCAGGCGGTTCTGAGAACAATCACGCCGGCCGCGATCACGGCCGCTGCGAACCAGCGCCATGCGCCCGGACGTTCGCCCAGAAAGATCCGGGCGATCAGCAGGGCAAAGACGATCGAAGTTTCACGCAGTGCTGCCACCGCAGCCACTGGCGCGCGCGTCATGGCCCACAGGGCAATGCCGTAGCTGAGGATCAGGGCAAGACCGGTCAACAAGGGCCTGGGGCCACGGCTCAAGGCATACGCCACGAAGGTCTGGCGCGAGCGAATCAAGACCACGGCGCCAAGGACCAGTGCCTGCGCGATGGTGAGCCACACCATGTACATCCAGGCCTGCGGCGCGCTGCGTACGCCGGCCGAGTCGATGAGCGTGTAGGCCACGATGGTGAGTGCGGTGCAAAGCGCCCATCCGATCGCCCTTCGAATCACTGCAGGCTCGGGCTTTTCATCGTTCGGACGCGCTGAATCGACCGGCTTTTGATGCCTGGTGGCCAGCAGACCCATTGCGACAACGCCACCACAGATCATGCTGACGCCCAGCCAGCCCTGCAGGGCTGGATATTCATGCATCCAGACAATCGCCCCGACTGCAGTCAAGGCCGGGGCACTACCCCGCAGGATGGGATAGGTGATGCTGAAGTCCGCATGCTGGTAGGCCGCGGCCAGGACCTGAAAATAGACACCATGCACGAGTGCAGAGACCAGTACGCAAGCCAGCGTGAAGGAATCTGGCGCCGGCAGCCCTGCAAGCATCATCAGAGCGAAGGGCAACAGCCACAGGTGCATCAACGCAGACTCGAGCAGCGGCTCGCCGCGCGATTTCAGTGAAGCATTCCATCCCGCATGAATCAGAGCGGCGCCCAGCACCGCCAGCGTGGTCGGCGTGTCGAGCAACTTCAGCCCGGGGTGCGCGGACGATTGCGTTGCCCGGTATCCGCGCCTGCCTCTTTGGGCTGGGCCTCTCGCGCGGGAGTGTCCGCTTGTTCGAGCAGGGCGTCGACCTGCTCGAAATCCAGTTTCGGCTTGATCAGGGCGCGTCGCCGGGTGAAGCGCCACATCGCCAGACCGCCAAGGGCTGCCAGCACTGCAGGGCCTGCCCAAAGGCCGATATTGTGCGCATTGAGCGTCGGCCGATAGAGCACGAACTCTCCGAATCGATCGACCAGATGCGACTTGATGGCGGCATCGTCCTTGCCCGAGGCCATCTGACGCAAAACCTCCTGGCGCAGGTCGCCGGCGAGTTCGGCACTCGAATCGGCCAGGGTCTGGTTCTGGCAGACCAGGCATCGCAATTCGCCGGCAAGGCGACGAAACCGTTCACTGCGCAGCAAGGCCTCGGCCTGCTCGGGTGAAGGATCGGGCAGCGTCGAACTCATGGGGTCAGCGACTTCATCAGAGGGCCCAGGCGGTCACGCAAAACCTCCGGTGTCAGCGGGCCGACATGCTTGTAGCGGATCACGCCCTGTGCATCGATCAGGAAGGTTTCAGGAACCCCGTAGACGCCGTAATCCAGCCCCGCGCGGCCTGCGCGGTCGGAAATGACCACCCGGTAAGGGTCACCGTGCTTGGTCAACCAGGCCTTGGCATTGCCCACATCATCCTTGTAGTTCAGGCCCACAACGGGCACTTTGCCTTCGCGGGCAATCTGCATGATGAGCGGGTGCTCGGCCAGACAGGGCACGCACCATGAAGCCCAGACATTGAGCAGCCACACCTGGCCTTGCAGGGCTGCAGGCGTCCAGGACTGTTCGGCGTTTTGCAGCACGGGCAGCGTGAATGAAGGCGCCGGCTTGCCGATCAGGGGCGAGGGGATTTCTTTTGCATCGCGGCCCGACTGCAGCCGCAGCAACAGAAAAATCGCGATGACCGCGAAGATCGCTGCCGGGACGATGAAACGCAGCGCGCGCATGACCTCAGCTCGCTTGCGCACGGGGTGCTGCCGGGCCTCCTGCCGGCTGCGTCGCGGCAACCCGCGTGGCCCGGTAACGACGATCCGCCATGGTCAGAAACCCGCCCAGAGCCATCAGAAAACATCCCGCCCAGATCCAGTCGATGAAGGGTTTGACCCAGGCTTTGACAGTCCAGCGTCCATCGGGCAACTGCTCGCCCAGTGAGACATAGACATCGCGCGTCAGCCCCGAATCAATGGCCGCCTCGGTCATCACCGATTGGGTGACCGGGTAGAACCGCTTTTCGGGCTCGAGCACGAATCCGGAGCCCGACGCAGGCTGAACCTCGATCCGGGCGCGAACCGCACGGTAGTTCGGGCCCTGGACCTCACCCATCGCGGTCAGGGTCATGCGGTAGCCGCCGATCGTGAGACTTTCCTGCGGACCCAGCGCCGAATCGATTTCAACTTCGAGGGTCTTCACGCAGGCCACGCCGATGCAGAACACCCCGACCCCGGCATGGGCCATGGCCATGGCCCAGGTACTGGCTGGCAGGGCACGCCAGCGTTCGATCAGGCTGGGGGCTTTGACTTGCGAGGCCCGCTCATGAAGAGCGACCCCGCTGGCCACGATCAGCCAGATACCCAGAAAGATGCCGCTGGCGAAGGCGATGCTGCCAAACAGCGACCCCGTGCCTGAAGTGTCGCGCATGACCACGGTGGCGATCATGGTGAGGAGTGCGATCGCAAACGCCCACTTCAGCCGCTGGGCCAGCGAGGGCAGGGGAGCCTGCCGCCAGCGGGCCAGAGGCCCAACACCCATGAGAAACGCGGCCGGCGCCATCAGTGGAAAGAACACGGCCTCGAAGTAGGGCGGGCCCACCGAGATCTTGGCCATGTCCAGCGTATCGAGCACCAGCGGGTAGAGCGTACCCAGCAGGACCGATCCTGCGGCAGTCACCATCAGCAGGTTGTTGGCGAGCAGGTAGCCTTCGCGCGAACTGGCGCTGAATTCGGGCGATGGGGCGTCACCCGTGACCGACGGGCCTCGCAGGGCAAAGAGCGTGAGCGATCCGCCCACCACGGCCACGAGAAATCCCAGGATGAACAGACCGCGCTGCGGGTCACTGGCAAAGGCATGCACCGAGGTGAGCACGCCCGATCGAACCAGGAAGGTACCGAGCAGCGACAGGCTGAAGGCCGCAATGGCCAGCAGCAACGTCCAGGCCCGAAAGCCTCCCCGACGCTCGGTCACGATGAGCGAATGCATGAGCGCGGTGCCCACCAGCCAGGGCATGAAGGAGGCGTTCTCGACCGGGTCCCAGAACCACCAGCCACCCCAGCCGAGCTCGTAATAGGCCCACGCACTGCCCAGCGCGATACCAATCGTCAGAAACGCCCAGGCGGCCGCGGTCCAGGGCCTGGCCCATCGCGTCCAGGCTGCATCAACCCGTCCGCCCAGCATGGCGGCAATCGCGAATGCAAAGGCCACCGAAAACCCGACGTAGCCCATGTAGAGCATCGGCGGGTGAATGACCATGCCCGGATCCTGCAGCAGAGGATTCAGGTCGCGGCCGTCGGCCGGGGCAGGAAATCGTCGCAGAAAGGGATTGGAAGTGATCAGCATGAAGGCCAGAAAACCCGTGGCCACCAGACCCAGCACGCCGACCACGCGTGTCTTGAAGACTGTGGACAGAGCCCCTCCGAACGCATTGACCGCCGCACTCCATCCCGCGAGCATCAGCGCCCACAGCAGCAGCGATCCCTCGTGCGAGCCCCAGGTGGCGGCAAACCGGTATTCAACCGGCAATTTGCTGTTGGAGTTGTGCGCCACATTGATGATCGTGAAGTCGCTCTGCACAAAGGACACGCCCAGCGCCACGAAGGCCCCGAGCACCAACAGGAACTGTGCATTGACTGCATGCAATCCGGCGCGCATCCAGCGGGCATCGGCCCGATGGGCGCCGCGCAGGCACAGCACCCACTGCGCCACGGAGACCGCAAGCGCGAGCCAGAGCGCGAAGTGTCCGATCTCGGCAATCATGTGAAGAGTCCGTCAGCAGATTTCATGCAGGAGATCCGATGCGCTGGATCATGGTTTGGTGCTTCCGTAACCCGTGGGCTTGCCAGGGTGGCCGGCCTTTTCGAGCGCGGCGGCGGCCTCGGGTGGCATGTAGTTCTCATCGTGCTTGGCCAGCACCTCTCGTGCCTTGAACAGGCCATCGGCGCTCACCTGCCCCTGCGCGACCACGCCCTTGCCCTCTTTGAACAGGTCGGGCAGCGTGCCGGTGTAGGTCACGGGAATGGTTCGGGCATTGTCGGTGATCCGGAATCTCACCTGCAGGCCGTCACGTTGCAGACTGCCGGGCTCGACCAGTCCGCCCACCCGGAAAGCCCGGCCCTGGGGCGCCTCGCCATTGGCGATCTGGGTTGGCGTGAAGAAAAAGACGATGTTGGAGGACAGCGCATAGAGCACCAGTCCGATCGCGGTGGCCAGTACCAGCAGGCCTGCAGCAATCCAGGCCAGTCGTTTTTGCCGCGGGCTCATGCCCCGTCGAGGGCCTCCGGCCGGGTGCACAGAAACAGGCGTGCTCATACAGAGGGACCGTCGAGATCATGTTCGTCGCGCACGGTTTGGATGGCGCTTCGATGAGCCCTGCGCAACATCGCCCATTCAAGGCCCAGCAGTACCACGGTGATGCCATAGGCCACCGCAATGAAGGTCCAGTGTTGATCTGTCATGGAGGGCTCTGACGATGAAGGTCCGATGCCTGCGAAGGGAGGGCCGATGATCGAGAAGGCAGGTCCGATGGCTGAGAAGGGTCAGCTGATCCCTGAAGGGGGGCATACAGCTGACGCACCCACTGGGTATGCCGTTCTCGATCCAGGATCAGCGTGCGAACCCGGTGCAGCGCTGTCGCGATCGTATACATCCAGGCGGCAAAGCTCATGAGCAGCATGCCTGTCAGCATGGTCTGAGCCATTTTGGGCGCCGCGGTGAGGCTGACGCTGGCCCCCTGATGCAGCGTATTCCACCAGCGCACCGAGAAGTAGATGATGGGAATGTTCACCACACCGATCAGCAGCAGCAATGCACCGGCGCGATCGGCCCGCACCGGATCTTCGATGGCTGCGACCAGCGCCATGTAACCCAGATAGAGGAACAGGAGAATCAGCGTGGAGGTCAGGCGGGCATCCCAGACCCACCAGGTTCCCCAGGTGGGTTTGCCCCAGATGGCGCCGGTGTAAAGCGCAATGGCCGCCATCAGGGCGCCGGTGGGGGCCAGCGCACGAGTCATGAGGGCCGAGAGCCGGGTTCGCCAGACCAGCGTGAACACGGCATAGGCGGCCATGACCAGATAGGTGAACATCGCCATCCAGGCCGAGGGCACATGGATGAAGATGATCCGATACACCTCACCCTGCTGGGCGTCGGTTGGTGCAATCACCAGACCCACATACAGGCCCGCGATCGTCAGGATGAGCGCTGCTGCCGCAAACCACGGCAGCAGGCGACCGGCGAGCGGATAGAAGGCTTGGGGCGCTGCAAAGCGAAAGAGGTTCATGCAGTCCGGGGTTACTCGACGGAGATGCGCAGGGCCAGTGTGGCGACAAAGGGCGAAGCGACAGCGGTGATGAGCATACCAGCGCCCAGCAGGGCCAGATGAGCCTGAGCAGACAGTCCAGCCAGGGTGGATTCGAGCGCACCCGCACCAAAGACCAGGACGGGCACGTAGAGCGGCAGGCAAAGAAGGGTCACCAGCGTGCTTCCTCCCTTGAGACCCAGGGTCAGTGCCGAGGCGATGGCCCCGATGCACAGCAGCACGGGCGTGCCCAGCAACAGACTGAGCATCAGCAGGGGCATCAGATCCGGGGGCAGATCGAAGCTGAGCGCCAACACCGGTGAGACCACCACCAGTGGTGCCCCGCTGACCAGCCAGGCGGCCAGCATCTTGCCCGCCATGAGAGCAGCCAGAGGCTGGCCGCTGGCCAGCATGGATTCAAGCGTGCCATCAGCATGATCCGATTCAAACAGTCGGGGCAACGCCAGCAGAACCGCCAGCAGGGCGCAGACCCAGATCGCTCCGGGTCCGATGCGCTGCAACCATTCGCGCTGGGGTCCGATCGCAAGCGGAAACAGCGCCGCGGCCAGCACGAAAAACCCCAGCACCTGCAGCGCGTCGGCCTTGCGACGCAGGGCAATCATGAGGTCACGACGCAGGGCCCAGCGCAGGGCGGTCAGGGCGTCCATGCGGGCTCCATCAGGGCCTTGGTCTCTTCGCCCAGTCTCAGACGCCGGGTCTGGCCTGCAGGGGATTGCAGCGCAAGGTGGGTCGCCACGATGGCTGCGCCGCTGCGCGCGAGATGCTCGCCCAGCAAATCCTGCAAAAGCGCACTGCCCTGCGCATCGAGCGCCGCGCTGGGTTCGTCCATGAGCCACAACGGCCGGTGCGGACCGAGGCTCGCCAGGGCAAAGCGGGCCAGCTGCAGACGTTGCTTCTGGCCTTGGGAGAGCCGGCGGGTTTCGATGTTGCGGTGTCGGGCAAGCCCGACCCGGGCGAGCGCCTGCTCGAGTATCGGGTCGGGCGTGAGGCCGGTGCCGTGCGCTGCGGTGGACGCGATGCCGGGCGGATGATCCAGGGCGGCTGCCAGCCTGAGGTTTTCGATGGCCGTGAGCTCAGACTTGACGCCTGCCGCATGGCCCTGGGCCAGACAGACCGATCTGAGCTCGGCCGGCGTCACCTCGCCTGGCGCCTCACCAGGGCCGTTCCAGATGAATCGACCCGCCTGCAGCGGGGTCAGGCCAATGAGGGCGCGCAGCAGGCTGCTTTTGCCGCTGCCGTTTGCGCCGGTGAGCAGCAGCATCTCGCCCGAATTGACATCGAACGACAGCTCGCGCAGCAGGACCCGCTGTCCGCGGGCGAGGGTGAGTGCTTCAACAGCCAGGCGGCAGCCCTTCATG
>JBKCEY010000197.1:0-3757 GCA_046304115.1 Burkholderiales bacterium
GCTCGACCTGCTGCGTCCGATCTATCAGAAGACCGCCGCCTACGGCCACTTCGGTCGGGAGGAGCCCGAGTTCACCTGGGAGCGTACCGACAAGGCGGCAGCACTGAAGGCAGACGCCGGCGTCTGAGGCGAGCAGCCATGAAGCCCAGAAACGTCCTGATCCTGCTCTCCGACGAGCAGCGACCGGACGCCATGGGCTGTGTGGGTCACCCGCTCGCGCGCACGCCCTGGCTCGATGCCCTGGCCGCGCGCGGAACGCGCTTCAACAACGCCTACACGCCATCGCCGATCTGTGTGCCGGCGCGGGCGTCGTTGGCCAGCGGCCTGCCGGTTCATCAGCATCAGTGCTGGGATAACGCGCTGGCCTGGGCGGGTGAGCCTGTCGGCTGGGGCCATGCCTTGCAGCGCGCCGGTGTGCGCGTGGAGTCGATCGGCAAGCTGCACTATCGGGATGCAACCTCACCCACAGGGTTCGATGCCCAGCATGAGGCTCTGCATGTCGCTGCGGGGCTCGGCCAGGTCTGGGGCTCCGTGCGCGATCCATTGCCTGAAACACGAGGCCGCTCACCGCTCTTTGATGAAGTCGGGCCGGGTGAGTCCGACTACAACCGCTTCGACGGTCGCGTGGCCGATGTGGCCTGCAACTGGCTGCATGAGCGCAAGGCGATCGCCGACCAGCCCTGGGTGCTGTTCGTGGGCTTTGTCGCGCCGCATTTTCCGCTGGTGGTGCCCGAGCGCTACATCGATCGCGAGGCCGCCAAGACGCTCCCTCTGCCGCCGGGCAGTGGCGACAGGCTGCTGCAGCGGCATCCCTGGGTCGAGCGCATGAAGCGCTACATGGATCACGACGCGGCCTTTGCCGATGATGAGGCCCGCCGTCTGGCCATGGCCTGTTACTGGGGCCTGGTGAATTTCATGGACGAGCAGGTCGGCCGTGTACTGCAGGCCTTGCAGACCAGCGATCAGCAGGACAACACGCTGGTGATCTTCTCGAGCGACCATGGCGACAATCTGGCCGAGCGCGGCCTCTGGAACAAATGCACGCTCTACCGCAATGCCACAGGCGTACCGATGATCGTGGCCGGTCCGGGTGTGCCGCACGGCCAGGTGTGCAACACGCCCGTCAACCTCACGGATATCGCACCCACCGTGCTCAGTGCGGCGGCCTTTCCTCGGTTGAAGGCGGCTGATCGCCAATCCGCAGAGAGCCAACCCGCGGCGCACCCTCGGGGTTCGCTCCAGGGCAGCCCGCTGGATCAAGGCAGCAACGACAGGCCCTGCACGCTCGAACCCATGGACCTGGTCGCACTGGCCAATGCTCCCGATCAGCCCGAGCGCGTGGTGCTGAGCGAATACCACGCCGTGGGCTCTGTCTCGGCAGGCTATCGGCTTGCCAATGCATGGCAGGCCTATCACCACTATGTGGGCTTTGCGCCGGAGCTGTTCGATCTTGTCAACGACCCGCGGGAGACCTGCGACCTGGCTGGCGACCCAAGGCACGCAGCCGATTTGGCCTTGTGGGGTCGAAAGCTACGATCCCTGCTCGACCCTGAGCTCACCGACCAGCGCGCCAAGCAGGCCCAGAACGCTCTGGTGGCCCGGGTGGGCGGGCGTGATGCGGCGCTCCACATCGGACCCAGGGCGGCCTCACCGGTCCCTGGAGCACCCTCGGTGTCATCTGAATCATCCAAGTCTGTGGATTCATCCATTCCGGCGCCTGCACGGCGACCCACGTCATGAACCGACCGAACATCCTGCTGATCACCTCCGACCAGCATCGCGCCGACTGCTATGGCTTCGCCGGGCGTGGCGTGCATACCCCGCATCTCGATCAGCTGCGGGCCCAGGGCACCTGGCTTCGCAACTGCATCACACCCAATGTGGTCTGCCAGCCTGCCCGCGCCTCCATGCTCACCGGGCTGTTGCCACTCACCCATGGCGTGTGCGACAACGGCATCGACCTCCCGGAAGACATGGCCGAGCGAGGATTTGCGGCTCACCTGTCCCGGCACGGTGCCCGCACAGGCTTCATCGGCAAGGCGCACTTCTCGACCTACAAGAGCTACGAGCCCACAGGCCGACCCGAGTGCATCGAGAGTTCAGCAGACTTCGATGCCTCGCAGTGGAGCGGGCCCTACATGGGATTCGAGCATGTGGAGCTGATGCTGGTGGGGCACAACTGGTTCCTACCCGAGGCGCCGCCGCGAGGATTGCACTACGAGCGCTGGTTTCATGCCGATGGTCAGGGCGAGGCCCGCAATCGTCTCTACAAGACCGCGCTGCCCCCCGACACCGGCACCCCACAAACCTTTCACAGCGCCCTGCCGGTTGCGTGGCACAACTCCACCTGGGTGGCCGACCGAACGATTGCCTTCATGCGCGATCAGGCCAGGGCGCAGACCTCAACCCGGAGCTCGGCGGAACCCGACTCGCCCTTCGTGCTCTGGGCGTCCTTTCCGGATCCGCATCATCCCTTCGATGCGCCTGTGCCATGGAGTCTGCTGCACAAACCCGAGCAGGTCGATCTACCTCCCCATCGTCTGCGCGACCTCGATCAGCGCCCCTGGTGGCATCGCGCAGCACTCGAAAACGCCCCGGCAGAGCGCGAAGGCTTCAGGCAGATCCGCGAGCAGTACTCGCGCATGCCGATCCTGGACGATCGACAGCTGCGCGAGTTGATCGCCAACTACTACGGCATGATTTCTCTGGTCGATCACAACGTGGGGCGCATTCTTACGGAACTGGATGCGCTCGGACTCTCCGAGAACACCTATGTGGTCTTCACGGCCGATCACGGTGACTGGCTCGGCGACCACGGTCTGGTACTCAAGGGCCCCATGATGTACGACGGGCTGCTGCGGGTCGGTGCCCTGGTGCGCGGGCCGGGCGTGCCGGCAGCCGCCACGGTCACGCAACCGGTCTCTACGCTCGATCTGAGCGAAACCTTTGCCGATTGGCTGCGGGCCCCCTCGCCCGAGAGTCATGGTCAGTCCTGGAATGACGTATTGATTCACGGTGAAACTCGACAGGCGGCTCTCAATGAATGGGGTCTGGGTGCAGCCCGTTGCGGTGTGGCACTGGATCTGCGCACGGTTCGCACCGAGCGCCATCGCATGACGATCGACCGCAGCAGTGGCGCGGGCGAGCTCTACGACCTGCTGCTCGACCCCCACGAACTCGACAATCGCTTCGACGATGCTTCGTTTGCATCCGTGCGCCAAAGCCTGCAGGACCTGATCGACACCCGCCCGGATGACATCCGGCCCGAACCCCTGCCGCGCATCGGACAAGCCTGAACCGCTGTCTTTGCCTGACCCTTCGTCCAGACTGGAACGCCTGACCATGTCCTCATTCACAGCAAACCCCTCGCCCCGTCGCCAACTGCTGAACGCAGGGCTGGCCGTTACAGCCGGAACGGCGCTGCCCGCAGGCCGTCAGGCCGTCGCCCAATCCGTGCCGGTCAAGATGCTGCTCGGCGACCCGGCGGGCGGCGCGGTCGATGTTGCGGCCAGGGCACTGGCTCAGGCGATGCAGGCGCCGCTCGGGCAGGCCCTGGTGGTCGAGAACCGGCCGGGCGCCTCGGGCATGTTGCCGATGGACCCGCTCAAGCAGGCACCAGCCGATGGCAACACGCTGCTCTTCACACCGCCCGATGTACCGGTGATCTTCCCGCATGTGATGAGCAATCTGCGATACGACCCGGCCAAGGACCTCATCCCGGTCGCCCGGGTGCTTTCGTTCTCCTTTGGTTTTGGCG
>JBKCEY010000198.1:0-3008 GCA_046304115.1 Burkholderiales bacterium
GCGGCTGAAACAGCGGTTGCGGCGGCTGCGCCCGAAGTTGCGCCCGAAGTTGCGCCCGAACCAGCGCCCGAAGTTGCGCCCGAAGTTGCGCCCGAAGTTGCGCCCGAAGTTGCGCCCGAACCAGCGCCCGAACCAGCGCCCGAATTTGCGATTGAGACGGCAACTGAGACCGCGACTGCGGGTGCGGCTGCGACTGAGGCGCTTGAAACCAAGCCTGAAGCTCAGCCACAGCGCAGGATTCTGTTGATCCTGTTGATCGTGCTCGGTTTGCTGGGTGCATCGGCTCAGGCCCTGATCGGCTGGCGCCACGAACTGGCTTATCGATTACCCGCGCTGCAGCCTTTCCTTGCCCTGATGAGCGAGAAGGCCCGGCTCGATCTTCAGCCACCTCGGGATGCGCGATCGCTCACGATCGAAAGCTTCGAGGTGGTCGCTGCGCAAGAGCCCATGAAACTCACGCTGGAGGCTGTCATTCGCAACCGCAGCGATCGGCCTGTGGCCTTTCCATCGATCGAACTCACACTGCGGGATTCCCAGTCTGTCATGCTGACCCGTCGCGTGATTGCCGCTCAGGACTATGTCGTAGCCGAGCAGCAGGGCCGAGGGATCCCAGCCCAGTCGGAATGGACCGTCAATCTCCTGCTCGAGCACGACGGTCTCGCCGTTGCGGGATACTCCGCCGTGCTGTTTCACCCCTGATCCGCCATGACCGTTCTGTCGGTCTCAATCGGTTCATTCGCGCCATCCTTTTGATTCGCCCTCCCCTGACTTTTCGAGCTCTTCATCCATGTCCTCCCGCGTTCTGATCAGTGGCTCCATGGCTTACGACACCATCATGGTGTTCGATGGTCACTTCAAGGATCACATCCTTCCCGAGCGGATTCACATGCTCAACGTGTCCTTCTTTACGCCCAGGCTCAAGCGTGAATTCGGCGGCTGTGCAGCCAACATTGCCTACACCCTGCATGGACTCGGTGGGCAAGCCTGCGTGCTCGCCTCGGTTGGACGTGATGGACATGACTATGTCAGCCGGCTCACGGGCCTGGGCATCGACACCTCGCGCATTCTCGTCTGTGAAGATCACTACACCGCGCAGGCCTACATCACGACTGATCTGTCCGACAACCAGATCACCGCGTTTCATCCCGGTGCGATGGGCGAAGCCTCACGTGTGAATGCCCAGGGTCCCGCCGCATGGGGGATCGTTGCACCGAATGACAAACTCGCGATGCAGGCCCATGCCCGTGCTTTCACAGACGCAGGCATCCCGTGGATCTTTGATCCGGGTCAGGCGCTGCCGGCTTTTGACGGCAGCGAGCTCAAGGCCTTGCTCGCAGATGCCAGCGCGCTGGCCGTCAATGATTACGAAGGCAAACTGATGAGCGAGCGCACCGGCCTTTCAGAGACCGAGATGGCCGCCCAGGTGCAGGCCATGATCGTGACGCAGGGGGCAGATGGATCCGTCCTGCATCGCGACGGCCAGAGCGAGCGAATTGCTCCGGTTTCGATTCGCGAAGCCATCGATCCCACCGGCTGCGGCGATGCCTATCGCGGTGGTCTGCTCTATGGGTTGTCCCGGGGTATGGGCTGGTCGGCTTCGGTCAGACTGGGCAGCGTGATGGGCGCGATCAAGATCGAGCACGAAGGCCCACAAAACCACGCCGTCAATCGCAGTGAAGTCGCTCAGAGGTATCAGCAGACCTATGGCGTTGCGCCCTGGTGAATCCGGCGATTGCGTGGCGCACCTGCCGCGCTAGCGAAGCAGACCCGTCAGAAATGCCGGGTCGATCAGGATCAGCAGGATCTGCAAGACCACGAACAGCGCCAGCGGACTGAGATCAACGCCGCCCACGGCGGGGATCAAGCGTCGAAAGGGTGCGAGCAAAGGCTCACTCAACTGCCGGATCGCGGGGGCCATGGGTGCGTGCGGATTGACCCAGGACAGAATCGCCTGAATCACCACCAGGCCCATGGCCAGATAGATTCCGCTGCGCGCAAGCCAGAAGGCTGCCCGAAGCAGGGTCTCGCCCAGGTCAGGAAACCGTCCCGACCAGAGCAAGGGCTGCATCAGCGACAGCAGCAGCGCAAACAGCAGGGCACCCACCAGAGACGCCCAGTCGGTCGTGCGCGTGGGCCGCAACCAGCGCTGCAATGGCCTGATCAGCCAGTTCGTCACGGCATGAACGAACTGAGCCAATGGATTGAGCGGATTCAGGTGCTGACGATGCGCCCAAGCCCGAAGCAGGCAGGTCATCGCCAGCAGGCCGCCGAGCGTCTCGATCAGTAACCAGAGGATTCGGGTCATGGCGGCGACGATTGTCGCATGAAAAAAAACGCGCCCCGAAGGGCGCGCAGTGGCTGGCACGAGGCCTGTATCGATTGATCTTCTTATGGGGCCTCAGCCTCAGACCTTCAGGGCTTGTTGCCTGTCGGGAAAGGCCAGGCCGCAGCCGGATTGAGCGGTTTGGCAGCAGGCGCAGGGGCCGCAGCGGCAGGCTTTTCAGCTTTCTTGGCAGGCTTCTTGGCTGCCTTCTTGGCCGCAGGCTTCTTGGCTGCAGGCTTCTTGGCTGCAGTCTTCTTGGCTGCGGCCTTTTTGGCTGCCGGCTTTTTAGCTGCAGGCTTCTTGGCAGCAGCTTTCTTGGCTGCGGGCTTCTTGGCAGCAACCTTCTTGGCTGCGGGTTTCTTGGCCGCAGGCTTCTTGGCAGCAACCTTCTTCGCTGCAGGCTTCTTGGCAGCAGCCTTCTTCGCTGCGGGCTTCTTGGCAGCAACCTTCTTCGCGGCGGGCTTCTTGGCGGCGGGCTTCTTGGCCGCTGCTTTCTTGGCGGCAGGTTTCTTGGCGGCGGGTTTCTTGGCAGCAGTGGCCATGAGGAACTCCTTAGTGGATTGACAGGATCGAGGAAACCCGCAACCTGAGCCCCGCAGATGCGAAGGCCGGCAACGGGCTATTCATCGGCGCAAGCAGGCAATCTCGGTTGCTTACGCTAATGAATTCGGTGGTTCGTGCAGAA
>JBKCEY010000199.1:0-11272 GCA_046304115.1 Burkholderiales bacterium
GTGCTGTAATCATCTGAAGGATGCGGGCCGGTGAGGCCAAAGCCTGGCAGATCAAGCCGCACGACCCGCCAGCGTGGGGTGAGCTCGGCCACCCACCCATCCCAGGTATGCAGCGAAGACGCCGTGCCATGCAGCAACAAGAGCACTGGAGCGTCCTGGGGGCCTTCATCGCGCCAGTGCACCTCGATGCCATCCATGGGCAGGTAGCGCGATGCCCCCGACCCATAGCGACTCTTCAGGTCCTTGAGCGGCAGATCGATCTGGCAGCCGGCGAGCAGGACCGCCACGAGCAGGAGAACCAGGGCGTGTACGCGTTTCATGACAAGGCGCTGAGCCTGCTCCAGGGCTGACCCGTGAAAATGCCGCAAGGCCCTCGCGTGAATGCGCTCCAGTGCTGTGAAAGGGGCACGCTGCATGCTCAGGCCCGCCCCTCCTCGATGGCATGGCAGGCGACCTGCGCACCATCGGCCAGCGCCATCAGTGCGGGGCGTTCGCTTCTGCACCGATCATTGGCGTAGGGGCAGCGCGGATGGAAGGTGCATCCGGTGGGCGGATTGAGCGGATTGGGCACTTCACCGGCCACGGGCGTGCGGGACTTGCCGGTCATCTGCATGTCCGGAATCGCATCGAGCAGCATGCGGGTGTACGGATGGCGCGGCATGGCAAAGAGCGTGCGCTTGGGCGCAAGCTCAACAATGCGACCGAGGTACATGACGCCAACCTGATCGCTCACGTGATGCACCACGGCCAGGTTGTGAGAAATGAACAGGTAGGTGAGTGACTCGCGCTGCTGGATCTCGCGCATGAGGTTGAGCACCTGTGCCTGCACCGAGACATCGAGTGCCGAAGTGGGTTCATCGCACACCAGAAAGCGGGGTTCAGACGCCAATGCGCGTGCAATCGAGAGCCGCTGGCGCTGACCGCCCGAAAACTGATGCGGATACTTCTGGGCGTCAGCCGCAGCCAGGCCCACCTGGCCGAGCAGCTCTTCGACCCGTGCCGTGATGGCGGCCTGCCCTTGCCTCAACTTGTGCACGCGAATGGGCTCGGCAATGATGTCGAGCACCTTCCAGCGCGGATTGAGGCTGGCATAAGGGTCCTGAAAGATCATCTGCAGCTGCGACCGCATGGCCCGGCCACTGCCCGATCCCATGCTGGCAATGTCGGTGCCGTTGTAAAGCACGCGGCCGCGCGAGGTTGCATACAGTCCCACCAGCATGCGGGCCACCGTGGATTTGCCACAGCCCGACTCACCCACCAGCGCGAGTGTCTGGCCCTGGGGAATCTCGAAGCTCACCCCATCGACCGCCCGCAGCAGGCTGCGCGGCTTGCGCTCCAGCACCCGATTGAGCCAGGGTGCTGACACATCGAAGATCTTGGCAATGTCTTCAACCACGACCAGGGCGGGGGTGGCTTTGGCCGCCTTTGCATCGGTTGAGACGGCCGGTGCGGCTGAGGCACTTGACCGCTGTTCAGTCGCGGCTTCTTCCGACGGCACTGCAGGCTGGGCTGTGGACGCAGACGCAGGTGCAACACCCTCCCGGCCCCGCTCGAGTTGTTCGCCAAATCGATCGATGAGACTCATGCAGCACTTCCTTGGGACAGCGCGTCCTCATGCAGCCAGCAGGCCACGCGCGACAGGCCCGAGGGCATGAGGTCGGGGCGACGCGTGCGGCATTCATCAAAGGCCATGGGGCAGCGCGGATTGAAGGCGCAGCCCTGAGGAATGGCACCCAGCCTGGGCATCGCGCCATCGATCTGGGCCAGTCGGTCTTTGGTGGAGCCCACGGCAGGAATCGAGCCCATCAGGCCTACCGTGTAGGGATGCTTGGGCCGATGGATGACATCGGCGACCGGGCCGATCTCGGCCACTCGGCCGGCATACATCACGGCCACCCGATCGGCGGTCTCGGCAATCACGCCCATGTCGTGGGTCACCAGCATGACCGCGGTGCCGTGCTCGCGGCACAGGGTCTTGAGCAGCGCGATGATCTGGGCCTGAATCGAGACATCCAGTGCGGTGGTGGGCTCGTCGGCCACGATCAGCTTGGGTTGCGCCGCCAGAGCCAGCGCGATCACCACGCGCTGGCGCATACCGCCCGAAAACTGGTGCGGGTAGGGGTCGATTCGGGCTTCAGGCGCCGGAATACCCGTGCTCGCCAGCAACTCCACGGCCCTCGCACGGGCTTGCGTGGCGGTGAGATCGAGGTGAGTCTGGATGGTCTCGGTCAGTTGTCGACCCACGGTGTAGAGGGGATTGAGCGAGGTGAGCGGGTCCTGGAAGATCGCACCGATCTCCTTGCCGCGGATGCGTCGCATGCGGCTGGCATCGAGGTTGTCGATGCGCTGGCCGTTGAGCAGGATCTGCCCGCTGGCAATGCGCCCGGGCGGCTCGAGCAGGCCGATGATCGAGGCGCCCGTCAGCGACTTGCCCGCGCCCGATTCGCCCACCACACCGAGCACCTCGCCGGGTGCGATCGTGAAGGACACGTCGTCGAGGGCCCGCAGCACGCCCCGGCGGGTGGGGAATTCCACCACGAGGTTGCGCACTTCCAGCAGTGGAGCGCTGGTCGCGGCTGGCGCTGCTTGAATGGAGTTCATGCCAGCCTCACTGCAGCTTGGGGTTGAGCGCATCGCGCAGCCAGTCGCCCAGCAGGTTGACCGACATGCACAGCAGAATGAGCGCCGCGCCCGGGAAGATCACCAGCCACCATTCGCCCGAGTAGAGGAAGTTGTTGCCGTTGTTGATCATGGTGCCGAGCGAGGGCGAGGTGGGTGGCACGCCCACGCCCAGAAACGACAGCGTGGCTTCAGTGATGATGGCCGTGGCGACATTGATGGTGGCAATGACAAGCACCGGGCCCAGCACATTGGGCAACACATGGCGCAGCATGATGGCCACCGGACCCACGCCGATCACGCGCGCCGCCTGAACATATTCGCGGTTCTTTTCGACCAGCGTGGAGCCGCGCACGGTCCGGGCATATTGCACCCAGTTGGCCAGGCCGATCGAGCCGATGAGCACGCCCAGCGCCATGGTGTCCATGTTGGCGTCAGCCGGCAGGGCAGCCCGCGCCACACCGTTGATGAGCAAAGCGATCAGGATGGCCGGAAAAGACAGCTGTACATCGGCCACCCGCATGATGAAGGCGTCGAGCCGCCCGCCGATGTAACCCGACAACAGGCCCAGCGCAATGCCCATGAACATGGCGAAGGCGACCGACGCCAGCCCCACCAGCAGCGAGATGCGCGAGCCATGCAGGATGGTGGACAACACATCGCGCCCCTGATCATCGGTGCCCAGCGGATAGCCGGCCTGACCCTGCTCCTCCCAGGCTGGGGGCAGCAGGGAATTGTTGAGATCCAGGTTGCGCAGATCGAAGGGATCGTGCGGCGAGATCCAGGGTGCAAAGATGGCGCCCAGCATCATGACGAGCGCGACCAGTGTGGCGCCCATGGCCACGGGGCTTCGGCGAAAGCTGAAGTAGATGTCGCTGTCCAGTAACCGGGACAGGGCCGAGGTGCTCATGGGTGAGGAACTCCGTCAGTGGCCCGAAGTGGCGCGCTCGACACGCAGGCGCGGATCGACCACGAAATACAGCAGATCAACCACCAGGTTGATCACCACAAAGATCAGGGCAATCAGGCACAGGTAGGCGGCCATGATGGGAATGTCGGCCACCTGCACGCTCTGAATGAAGAGCAGGCCCATACCCGGCCACTGAAACACCGTCTCGGTGATGATCGCAAACGCGATGATCGATCCGATCTGCAGACCGGTGATGGTGATGACCGGCACCAGGGTATTGCGCAGGGCATGACCGAAATACACCGCGCGATCGGACAGCCCGCGGGCGCGTGCGAACTTGATGTAATCGGTGCGCAGCACCTCGAGCATTTCGGAGCGCACCAGCCGCATGATGAGCGTCATCTGAAAGAGCGCGAGCGTGATCGAGGGCAATACCAGATGGGCCCAGCCATCGATCGTGAGCAGACTCGTGCCCCATCCGCCGAAATCAACGGTCTCGCCCCGGCCGAACGAAGGCAACCAGCCCAGCAGCACCGCAAACACCAGAATCAGCAGGATGCCGATCAGGAAGGTGGGCAGGGACACGCCGACCAGCGAGATGGCCAGAAAGAAATTGGCCAGAAAACTTCGGCGCCTGAGTGCGGTGTAGACACCCATCGGAATACCGACCAGCAGGGCGAGCAGGGCAGCCGCAAGCGAGAGCTCGAGTGTGGCCGGCAGCCGCTCCGCAATCAGCTCAGACACCTTGCGACCCTGGCGATAGGACACGCCGAAGTCGCCTTGCACTGCATTGCCCACGAAGGCCGCGAACTGCACCGGCACCGGGTCGTTGAGCCCGAGGTCCTGGCGCAACTGCACCCGCTGCTCCTCGGTGGCGTCCTGGCCGAGCATGGCCGTGACCGGATCGCCCACGAACTGAAAGAGCGAGAACGACACCAGCGCGACCACGCCCATCACGACCACCGCCTGCAGCAGGCGGCGAACAATGAAGGCAAGCATCAGGCCGTTGCGGGCAGGTAGCGTTGCACCAGCCGAACCCAGAAACTGCCGCCCACCGGGATCAGCTCGTCGTTGAAGTCGTAGCTGGGGTTGTGCAGCGCGCAGGGGCCCAGGCCATGTCCCATTTCGCGGTGAGTGCCATCGCCGTTGCCGATGAAGATGTAGCAACCTTCCTTGGCCAGCAGCATGTACGAGAAGTCTTCGGAGCCCATGGTCGGCTCGACATCGGCATTGACCTGGGCTTTGCCGACCAGCTCCTCAAGCACCGAGACCGCAAAGGCGGTGGGCTCCGGATGATTGATGGTCGGTGGGTAGTTGCGATGAAAGTGCATAGAGCCCGTAGCGCCAAAGGCCTTGGGCAACTGCTCGGTGAGTTCGCGCATGCGAGCTTCAATCAGGTCGAGGGTCTCGACCGTGAAGGTGCGCACCGTGCCGCTGATCTCGGCGCTGTCGGGGATGATGTTGGTGGCGTCACCTGTATGGATCTGGGTGACCGACAGCACGGCCGAATCAACGGGCTTCTTGTTGCGCGTGATGATGGACTGAAGCGCCTGCACCAGATGCGTGGCCACGATGACTGGATCTGTGCCCAGATGGGGCAGGGCCGCATGGCCGCCCTTGCCGCGCAGGGTGATCTTGAACTCGTTGGACGAGGCCATCATGGGGCCGGGCGTTGTGGCGAAGGTGCCGACCGCCGAGCCGGGCCAGTTGTGCATGCCATAGACCACATCACACGGAAAGCGCTCGAACAGGCCCTCGTCGATCATCTTCTGGGCACCCGCACCCCCTTCTTCGGCCGGCTGAAAGATGAAGTGCACGATGCCATCAAAGCCGCCATGCAGCGCAAGCCAGCGCGCACCGGCCAGCAGCATGGCGGTATGGCCGTCATGGCCACAGGCATGCATCCGCCCCTGGTACTGCGAAGCATGGTCAAAGGTGTTGTGCTCCTGCAGGGGCAGGGCATCCATGTCAGCCCGCAGCCCGATCGCGCGGGTGCTGCTGCCGCGCTTGAGCGTGCCCACCACGCCGGTGCCACCGATGCCTGTAGTGACCTCAAGGCCCCAGGCCTTGAGTTTTTCGGCCACGATGGCCGCTGTGCGGTGCTCTTCGTAGCGCAGTTCGGGGTGAGCGTGAAGGTCGCGGCGGATGGCCTGGATTTCGGCCTGCAGTTCAAGAATGCCTTCGGCGAGCATCATGGCGTCGCTCTCCTTGTAGAAATGATGGGGGTCTGTGATCAGAGAACCGGAGTTGCCCGCAGCCTGCGGGTGAACGACGACGGTCGATCCGAAAAAAATCAGCAGGGCGGGGATCTGTCTGATTCATCAGCGATTAAACCGCAAAAATCGACTCGAAACTAGCGGCTAGCTTAACATCGAGTCGTCTGAAAATCCCTTTGAATCTTGGGTTCAACAGCGCTGCAGTCGGGTCTGCGGCGCTGGGCCAGAGCTCGCACAATTTCAATGACTGCATCTTCATCAAACGCCGCAACAACCGTGATCCGGGGCGCCTGCCCCCACGACTGCCCCGATACCTGCGCGCTGCGCATCACGGTGCAGGATGGCCGCGCGCTGAAGGTGGCCGGCGACCCTGACCATCCGCCCACGCGGGGCGTGCTGTGTACCAAGGTCTCGCGCTACCTTGAGCGCACCTATTCCCCCGATCGTCTGACCACGCCCTTGCGCCGCACCGGCCCCAAGGGCAGCGGTCAGTTCGAACCGGCCTCCTGGGAGGAGGCCTTGAAGGCGATCGGCGAGCGTCTGACGGAGATTGCCGCACGCAAGCCGGAGGCCATCCTGCCCTACAGCTATGCCGGCACCATGGGCATGGTGCAGGGCGATGGCATGGGGCAGCGGTTTTTTCATGCGCTGGGTGCTTCGCGTCTGGATCGCACCATCTGTTCGTCGGCGGGCATTCATGGCGTGACCTTTACGCTGGGAGGCCCCGTGGGCATGGATGTCGAGCAGTTCGAACATGCCCGCCTCATCCTGATCTGGGGCTCCAATCCCATCACTTCGAGCGTGCATTTCTGGGCCCTCGCCCAGCAGGCACGCCGCCGCGGGGCCAAGCTCATCTGCATTGATCCCTATCGCACCGAAACCGCCGATAAATGTGATCAGCACCTCGCGATTCGGCCCGGCACTGATGGCGCGCTGGCCATGGGGCTGGTGCAGCAGCTGATTGCCCAGGGCCTCACTGATACCGACTGGATTGCGCGGCACACCCTGGGCTTTGAGGCGCTTGCAGCACGCGCTGCAGCCTGGCCGCCCGAGCGCGTGGCCGCGGTCTGTGGCCTGAGCGTGAATGAGGTGATCGGCCTGGCTCGCGACTACGGCACGATCGGGCCTGCAGCCATCCGGATGAACTACGGCATGACCCGCACGGCCGGCGCAGCCAATGCCACGCGGCTGGTGGCCGGGCTGCCTGCACTGGTCGGGGCCTGGCGCCATGCGGCCGGTGGCGTTCTGCTGTCGGCGAGCGGGCATTTCGGGGTCGACTTCAATGCCCTGATGCGCCCGGATCTGCTGGCCGGTCGCAACCCCCGCACCATCAACATGTCCACGATTGGCGATGCGCTGCTTGGCGCTGATCCAGCCATCGAGGCCCTGGTGGTCTGGAATTCCAACCCGGCCGTCGTGGCTCCCGAAAGCGAGAAGGTGCTCGCGGGCCTGCGTCGAGAAGATCTGTTCACGGTGGTGCTCGAGCATTTCATGACCGATACGGCGCGCCATGCCGACTGGGTGCTGCCCGCCACCACCCAGCTCGAGCATTTCGATCTGCACAAGACCTATGGCCATCGCTGGTGGGTGGTCAATGAGCCTGCGATCGCACCGGTGGGCCAGGCCCTGCCCAACAGCGAGATCTTTCGTAGGCTTGCACGCGTCATGGGCATGAGAGATGCCTCACTGTTTGAATCAGACGAGGAGGTTGCTGCCAGCGCACTCGATGTGAATGACCGCCGATTGCCTCAGACCCTTGGGGAGCGTATGGCTACTGATCTGAGCGAGGAGGGGCCGGCGGGAGTGCAGGGCATGAAGCGGACCCGGCAACGCGCCGCCCTGAGTGCCTTGCGCGAGCGGGGCTATGCCAAATGCGGCTCGCTCGATCCCGCCGATGCGCCCTTTGCACAGGGCGGCTTTCCGACGCCCTCGGGAAAGGTGGAGTTCGTATCCAGTCAGCTCAGAGCGTTGGGCGAGGACCCTCTGCCCGATGTGGTGCTGCCCCGTGAATCGCCGCTCACATCCCCCGCGCTGGCCTCGCGATTCCCCCTGCAGCTGGTCTCTCCGCCGGCACGACATTTCATGAATTCCACCTTTGTGAACATCGACAGCCTGCAGGCCACCGAGGGCCAACCCTCCATCGATATGCACCTTGCCGACGCGGTGGCTCGCGGGCTGGCCGAAGGTATGCAGGTTCGGGTCTTCAATGACCGAGGCAGCTTCCTGGCTCGCCTGCGTTGCTCGGGCCGCACCCGAGAAGGTGTTGCACTGGCCTGGGGTCTGTGGTGGCACAGCCTGGCCCCGGGAGGTCGCAGCCTCAATACCGTCACCTCGCAGGCCCTGACCGACCTGGGCCGGGGCCCGACCTTTTATGACTGCCTGGTGCAGGTGGCAAGGGCTGCTGCGTGAGCCTGGCCCCTGCAGACCCGTGCGACGGACTGGCCTCATGAGGCCCCGAGCCGGCGCATCTCGGGCTGGCCTGAGTGCTCCTGCCCGGTTGTGGCGCAGCCTCGCGGGAGCATTCGTCGGCATTTTTGCCGCGAGCCTGTCCGGGTGTTCAAGCATCGCGCTCGATGCGCCAGCCTTTTACTGGCAGGCCGCGCGGGGGCATCTGGATCTGGTCATGCGGGCAAGGCCTGTGGAGCAGGTGGTCTTTGATTCCGACATGGATGCCCGGCTGCGTCACAAGCTGCTGCAGGCCCGCGAAATTCGCGCCTTTGCGGTGGGCGAGTTGGGTTTGCCCGACAACCGCAGCTTTGCCATCTACACCCATGTCGATCGACCTTTTGTGGTGTGGAATGTCTTTGCTGCGCCACCCCTGTCGGTGCGCCTGCAGACCTGGTGTTTTCCGGTGGCGGGCTGTGTGGGCTATCGGGGCTACTACCGTCGCGAAGATGCCGAAGCCTTTGCAGCGCGGCTACGCGCGCAAGGCCTGGAAACCTTCATCGGCGGTGTACCGGCCTACTCCACGCTGGGCTGGTTCAGCGACCCGCTGCTCACCACCTTCATGCACTACCCCGAGGCCGAAATGGCTCGGCTGATCTTTCATGAACTGTCGCATCAGGTGGCCTATGCACCGGGCGACACCACCTTCAATGAGTCCTACGCCACGGCCGTGGAGGAGATCGGCGTGGAGCGCTGGTTTGCCGTGCATCCTGATGATGCCGCGCTGCGTGCCTTTCGCGAGCAGTCTTTGCGACGACGCAATTTCGTGGCCCTCTTGGTTCGACACAAGGCGATGCTGGAGGAGGCCTATGGTGAGAGCGCCATCGATGGACGGGGCGCGCACAATGGCCATGATTCAAATCCTCGCGTGCGCTCGGATGAAGACAAGCACCGCGCCAAGCAGGTCATCATCGATGGACTCCGACAGGACTATCAGGCGCTCAAGGTCACCTGGGGCGGCTACAGCGGATTTGACCGCTGGTTCAGCGAGCCCATCACCAATGCACACCTGGCGGCGGTGGGCGCCTATGCCGATCTGCTGCCCGCCTTTCGCGTTCTTTTCGCTGAATGCAATCAGCGGCTGCCCGAGTTTCATGCCGCCGTGAAGCGTCTTGCAGCAATGCCCCGCGATCAACGGGATCTTCGGATGCAGCGATGGATGCAGATATCATCCGGCCACCTTTCTGAAGGAGGCAAGGATGGATCGCTTCTGGCTCAAGAACTATCCCAAGGGCGTACCTGCGGACATTGATCCGGCGCAGTACAGCTCGCTGGTTGCACTGATTGACGAAGCCTTTGGCAAATACGCCGATCGCAAGGCCTACGACAGTCTGGGTAAGACCATCACCTTTGGCGAGGTCGACGCCTTGTCCAAGGCTTTCGCTTCGTGGCTGCAGCAGCAGGGTCTGGCCCGTGGTGCGCGTGTGGCCATCATGCTGCCCAACCTGCTGCAGTACCCCGTGGCCATGGCTGCGGTGTTGCGAGCCGGCATGGTGGTGGTCAATGTCAATCCGCTCTATACGCCTCGCGAACTCGAGCATCAACTCAAGGACTCGGGCGCCGAGGCGATCGTCATTCTGGAGAACTTTGCCCATACCCTGCAGCAGGTGATCAGCCGCACGCCGATCAAGCATGTGGTGGTGGCGAGCATGGGGGATCTGCTGGGCCTCAAGGGCTCGGTGGTGAACCTGGTGGTGCGGCATGTGAAGAAAATGGTGCCAGCCTGGGCCTTGCCCGGATCGTTGCGCTTCAATGAAGCGATCGCGCAGGGCAGGGGCAAGCCAGCGGCATCCGTGCAGGTGGGCCATGATGACGTGGCGTTTTTGCAATACACCGGGGGCACCACGGGTGTATCCAAGGGAGCCACGCTCACGCATCGCAACGTGATTGCCAATCTGCTGCAGTCTGAAGTCTGGATGCAGCCGGCTCTGAACAATCCTGCCAAGGGCGCGGCACCCGAACAACTGATCTGGGTCTGTGCGCTGCCGCTTTATCACATCTTCGCGCTCACGGCCTGCTGCCTGGTGGGCATGCGCCTGGGCGGCATGAACATCCTGGTGCCCAATCCGCGCGATCTGCCGGCGGTGATCAAGCAGATCAAGCCCTATCCGGTGCATCTGTTTCCGGCGGTGAACACGCTCTTCAACGCACTGGCCCACAACGCCGACTTTCGCAAGCTTGATTTTTCGGCGCTGCGCATTTCGCTCGGTGGCGGCACGGCCGTGCAGGAGGCGGTGGCCAAGGTCTGGCTGGAAGTGACGGGCTGCCCGATCTGCGAGGCCTATGGTTTGTCTGAGACCTCGCCCGGCGTGAGCGCCAATCCGACCGATACCGATGTGTTCACGGGCTCGATCGGCCTGCCGTTTCCGTCAACCGAGATCCTGATTCTGGATGATGACGGCCAGCCCGTACCGCTGGGTCAGCCCGGTGAGATTGCGGTGCGTGGCCCGCAGGTGATGGCAGGCTACTGGCAGCGGCCGGATGAGACCGCCAAGGTCATGACTGCAGACGGGTTCTTCAAGACCGGCGATGTCGGCATCATGGATGCGAGCGGCTACACCCGGATCGTGGATCGCAAGAAGGACATGATCCTGGTGTCGGGTTTCAATGTGTACCCGAACGAGGTGGAGGGTGTGGTGGCCTTGCTGCCTGGTGTGCTGGAGTGCGCGGTTGTGGGCGTGCCCGACGAGCATTCCGGTGAGGCGGTCAAGCTCTTTGTGGTGCGCAAGGATCCCAATCTGACCGAGGCGGATATTCGGGCCTGGTGCGAGCAGCAGCTCACGGGCTACAAGAAGCCCAAGCACATCGAGTTTCGCAATGACCTGCCCAAGACCAACGTGGGCAAGATCCTGAGAAGGGAACTGCGGGGCTGATCAATGGACGTTCGCTCGCCTTGATGCGGGCGAACCTACCCGATCACTCGGCCAGGTCGGTCGTATCGCGATCGCCAAGCAACGCACACAACAAAAAACGCCGGGTTTCCCCGGCGTGTTTTTTTTATGGGACCTGCAGGCCGCAAGGCCAGCGGGGTTCAGAACATGTGGGTCAGGCCGATAACGAAGCGGGGCGGGGTGCCGGTTGG
>JBKCEY010000200.1:0-30009 GCA_046304115.1 Burkholderiales bacterium
CCGCAACGCCCTGAATGAAGCGCGCCATCTGGTCGGCTCCACCCCCGGTGCCGGCCGGCACCACGAATTCGATCGGCTTGGTCGGTTCCCAGGCCTGCGCCATGGCAAGGCTTGAGGCGCCCAGCGATGCGGCAACCGCACCGGCTGTAAACAGGGTTTTCAGAGTTTTCATGCGGATCTCCAACGCAATGCGCGATGAGAAGTCAGGAGGAGGAGTAGGAGGAGGCAATCAGAATCAACGGGAACTCAGAATCACAGCAACGTCAGAAAGCACGAACATCGATCAAAGGCTAGCCATGTCATTGCTCAGCCGCGGGCTGAGTTCCTTCACGCCAGGCCGAGCTTTTGAGCCAGACCAATGCGCTGCAGCTTGCCGGTGGCACCCTTGGGGATTTCGTCCATCAGCAAAATCCGCTTGGGCACCTTGAAGTCGGCCGCCCTCTGACTGACGAAGTCCTGCAGGTCGCGCTCGCTGGCCGTCTGGCCTTCGCGCAGCACCACTGCAGCGGCAACCTCTTCACCAAGCTTCGGATGGGGCATGCCAAAGCAGACCACCTGAGCCACAGCCGGGTGATCCATGAGGATCTCGTCGACCTCGCGCGGGCTGATCTTTTCGCCACCCCGGTTGATGATTTCCTTCAGGCGACCGGTGATGCTGATGTAGCCCTCGGGATCCATCACGCCCTGATCGCCGGTGCGAAACCAGCCGTTGGTAAAGGCTTCGGCATTGGCCTTGGGGTTGCTTTCGTAGCCCGCAGTGACGTTCGGGCCGCGGATCACGATCTCGCCGGTATCGTCGCGAGCCAGCAACTCGCCCGACTCATCCATGATGGCGATCTCAGGGCCTGCGGCAACCCCCACGGTGCCGGGCTTGCGAACTGCCGGCGGCAGGGGGTTGGAAGCCATCTGGTGAGTGGCCTCGGTCATGCCATACGACTCGATCAACGGGGCTCCAAAGACCTCCTCCAGTTCGCGAATCACCTGAGGCGGAATCGACGACGAGGATGAGCGCAGGAAGCGCAAGGGATGCCGGGCGATGATGTCCTTGTTCTTGGGCGCACGGGCCAGAATGGTCTGGTGCATGGTCGGCACCGCCGTGTACCAGGTGGGCTTGGCCTCATCCATCCAGGCGAAAAACTTGAGGGCATTGAAGCCCGGCGTGCAAAAGATCTGCGAGCCTGCAGACAGCGGCGCCAGAATGCCCGCGATCAGGCCGTGAATATGAAAGAGCGGCATGATGTTCAGGCCGCAATCCGTGCCGGTCAGACGCAGGGTGTTGCGAATGTGATTGGCCGAAGCACACAAATTGGATTGCGCGAGCGGCACGATCTTGGGTCGTGAGGTCGTACCCGAGGTGTGCAGCAGCATCGAGACATCCCCAGGCTGGGCCGGCCCTGGTTCACGCGCCGTGGAGGCACCCTCACGGCCATCTTCGGCCCGCAGCGTATAAGCCCCGGCGGGCGCCCCCGGCGCAACCTGCAACACCACAATCCGCACGCCCAGTTCGCGAGCGACCGCAACCGCGGGCGACGCACTGCCCTCGGAGACGATCAGCGCCGCCGCCTTGAGGTCTTCCAGATAGAAGCGAAATTCGTCGGCCCGATAGGCCGGATTGAGCGGTGCACTGGTCACGGCACAGGCGCAGGCCGCAAAGCAGGCCGCCATCTCGGGCCCGTTGTCGAGCACGATCGCCACACGATCGTTGCGTCCGATACCCTGAGCATTGAGAAATTCGCGAGTGCTGGCGATCAAGGCCCTGAGCCCGGCGTAGTTCAACGCAGGTCGGGCAGGTGCAGACAGAGCAATCGCGGCATCTTCGCCGGCCGCGAACAGTTCAAGCAGGGTTTGTCCCATCAGGATCCTCGACAATACGGCCATTCAGCGCCGTCAAACTGCGCATCCCACCCCGGGCTTTCGGCCGGATGGGGGGCTTTACGCACGACAAAACCCGTGATGGTAAGCCCTGCAGGAGGGAGAGCAGGGCAAAGAGCGTTGCAATACCGTGACAGGCCTTGGCTTTATATCCGAATTGTCCTGGACAAACAACGACCTTGCGTGCAATTTTCGTTTCGCGCCCGATCATCTTGCATCGTGAAATAATCGCCCCATGAACATCGCTACCTGGAACGTCAATTCACTCAAGATCCGCCTGCCTCACGTGCTGCAATGGCTCGAAGCCCATCCGGTCGACGTGTTGTGTCTGCAGGAAACCAAGCTGATCGACGAAAGATTCCCTCAAGCCGCACTGGCTGAGGCGGGCTACCAGTCGATCTTTTCGGGTCAGCCCACCTACAACGGCGTCGCGCTGCTCTGGCGCTCCGACCGGCACTGGCAGCCTGAGAACGTCGTCATTGGCAATCCGCTCTTTGCCGATGAGCAGCGCCGCCTCATCACGGCAACGCTGGGCGGCGTGCGCATCACGAGTGCCTATGTGCCTAATGGCCAGGCGGTTGGCACCGACAAGTATGACTACAAGTTGCGCTGGCTCGATGCCCTCATCCAGTGGGTGAAGCAAGACCTGAACGCCAACGAAAGCTGGGTGCTGGCCGGGGATTACAACATCGCTCCCGAGGATAGGGATGTGCACGACCCGCAGGCCTGGGCGGGTCAGGTGCTCTGCTCCGATGCCGAGCGGGAGCGGTTTCGGTGCCTGCTTGCACTCGGGCTGTCAGATGCCTATCGGCTCTTCGAACAACCCGCCAAAACCTACAGCTGGTGGGACTACCGGCAACTGGCTTTCAGGCGCAATCGGGGCTTGCGAATCGATCATCTGCTGGTCTCCGAGGCCCTGAAGCCCTCGGTGACGGCCTGCACCATCGACAAGGTCGCACGCGCCCAGGAGCAGCCCTCTGATCACGCCCCGGTGAGCATCGAGCTGGCAAAGGCTTGATCGAGCGCAACACGCGCAGCGGTGCAGCGGGGCAGGATCCCACCATCGGGCCATCGGGGCCCATGGGGATCAAGAATGCGCACTCAGATTCGCTCAGGCTTCACAGCGCTCCGCGCCATTTCGGCTCGCCAGCGCTTTGTCCGTCGGCACGAGGATTGGCTTGGGCCAAGCCTCGCTCGCAGGCACAGCGTTCTACCGTGGCAGGGCGTTCTGAGGTCGTTTGGCACCCTGCTTTGCGTCGCGCTCGGTACGTTCATGACACCGGTCAGCGGGGTCAATGCCCAGCCTGCAGCGGGCTCGCCGTCCTCCTCCGCCCCGGACTACGGGCGGGCGGAGTATCTGTCCAACTGCGCGGGTTGCCATGGCCTCGAGGGTCGCGGGGATGGCCATTTCAGGGAGTTTCTGGTTCGAGCCCCAGCCGATCTGACCCTTCTGTCCAAAGAAAATCAGGGTGTCTTTCCGGTTCAGCGCGTGATCGAGATCATCGATGGCCGAGTGCTGGTCGCGGGCCACGGTCAACGTGAAATGCCCATCTGGGGGGCTGACTACAGGGCACAGGCCCGTGCCCTGTATGGTGGCCGTGGACCCGTTGATGCGGAATCGTATGTCCGCTACCGCATCCAGCTCCTGGTGGGGCATCTGATGCGCATCCAGCAACCCTGAGACCGCTCTGGGCAGAAGACCCGACGCGATGACTCGGCCAGAGCCAAGGCGCCGGGGCGCAATCTTAACGGTCGTCTTCCAGCCTGAGTTCGGCGATCTTGCGGGTGATGGTGTTGCGTCCGATTCCGAGCCGCAATGCGGCGTCGATCCGACGTCCGCGGGTATGCCGCAGTGCGGTCTTCAGAATGACTGACTCGAACTCTCGGGTCAGTCCATCCATGAGTGTGGAGTCCTCGGGCGGCTCGCGCCAGGACGCGGTCTGTTCTGCCAGGAGTCGGGACACTTCTCTTTCGAGTTCCTGCGCCCAGCCCCCTGCATCGGGCGCAACAGAATCGCTGGCTGCAAGCGCCGCCAGCCCATCGAGCTGAACAGGTGCAGCGGGAGCGGCAGGAGCGGCAACGACCGGCACAGATTCCTCAAGTCCGGAATCAATCCCTGCACTGGAATGGGCTCCCTCGAGGCTCTCGAGAATTTCAGGTGGCAGATCCTTGGGCTCAACAACCTGTCCCGGAGCCATCACATTGAGCCACTGGCACACGTTCTGGAGCTGACGCACATTGCCGGGCCAGCGAAACCGTTCGAGCCCGGCAATGGCCTCATCCGAGAGGCGCTTGGGTTCCACGCCAAGATCAACCGCACTGCGCGCCAGAAAATGGCGAGCCAAGAGCGCGATATCCTCGACCCGCTCGCGCAGGGGCGGCAATCGCAAGCGGATCACATTCAGGCGATGAAAGAGATCCTCCCGGAACAGGCCCTGCCGCACGCGTTCCTCAAGGTTCTGGTGCGTGGCGGTCACCACCCGGACATTGGCCTTGAGAGGCTGATGGCCACCGACCCGGTAGAAATGCCCATCGGAGAGCACCCGCAACAGCCGGGTCTGCAACTCGGCAGGCATGTCGCCGATTTCATCCAGAAACAGGGTGCCGCCCTCGGCCTGTTCGAACCGCCCGCGGCGCATCTGCTGCGCACCGGTAAACGCCCCGCGCTCATGGCCGAACAGTTCGCTTTCGAGCAGATCTTTTGGAATGGCTGCGGCATTGAGCGCCACGAACGGTTTTGATGCACGCGCACTGTGTCGGTGCAGCGCCTGAGCGATCAGTTCCTTGCCGCTGCCCGACTCGCCGGTGATCAGCACAGTGACATTGGACTGCGACAGCCGTCCGATCGCCCGAAACACTTCCTGCATTGCAGGAGCCTGGCCGAGCAACTCGGGCGCCTCGCCGGTGGATTCGACCGCCGCGGCTTCACGCTCGCCCTCTTCAACCGCACGACGAATCAGGGCGATGGCCTTGGGCAGATCGAAGGGCTTGGGCAGATAGTCAAACGCCCCGCCCTGAAAGGACGATACCGCGCTGTCCAGATCCGAATAGGCCGTCATGATGATGACGGGAAGCCCCGGATGCTGGGCCTTGGCTTGCTGCAATAACTGCAGCCCGCTTTCGCCAGGCATCCGGATATCGGACACCAGCACGCGAGGCGCGCCCGCAGGCAGCGCACTCAGGCAGGCTTTCGCGGAATCGAACACGCGCACCGACAGACCTTCCTTGCCGAGGGCGCGCTCGAGAACCCATCGGATCGACTGGTCATCATCAACCACCCATACCGCTTCCATGCGTGATCCGTTCGTGTTGAGCGCCCACTGATCCCCAAGCGGTGAAACGCCGCTCAAGGCAGGGGCAGCAGGATTCTGAAATCGGTTCGTCCCGGGCGGCTGTCGCAGTCAATCAGCCCACCGTGCTGTTGCACGAAGGTCTGAGCGAGCGTCAGTCCCAGTCCGCTGCCACCATCACGGCCACTGACCAGCGGAAGGAAGATCCGGTCAAGAATCGCCTCCGGCACGCCAGGCCCGTCATCAATGACATGCAAGTCCAATGCCAGACGGCTCAGACGCCCATCAATGATCACCTTGCGGGCGATCCGGGTCTGTAACCGAATCGTGCCTTGCCCCGACATGGCCTGGGCGGCGTTCTGCACCAGATTGAGCATCACCTGAATCAGTTGCTGCATGTCGCCCCGAAAGGGCGGCAGGCTGGCGTCGTAGTCACGCAGAACGCTCAGACCTCGCGGATACTCCGCCAGCACCACCGAGCGCACCCGCTCCATCACTTCATGGATCTCGACCTCGCTGATCTCGCGTGCCTGGCGATGGGGCGCCAGAAGGCGATCCAGGAGCATCTGCAGGCGGTCGGACTCCTTGATGATGACCTGAGTGTATTCACGCAACGCACTGTCCGCGAACTCGCCCTCAAGCAGTTGCGCTGCACCCCGGATACCCCCCAGCGGATTCTTGATCTCGTGGGCGAGGTTGCGCACCAGTTCCCGATTGGCCTTGGCCGACTCGAGCATGCGGGCCTCACGATCGGCCCTCAGGCGCTGATCGATCTCGCGAAACTCAAGCAAAAGAGCGCCCAGATCAGCATCGGGCACCACGGCCACGCAGTGAAGCTCCATGGATTCCCGGCCATGCCGCTCGAGCGAGAGGTCGAGGCGTTTTTCAGTGAATGCCGAACCCATCGCCTCATCGAGCAGGGCATCGAGTACAAGCCCGTTGCCAAAATGACGGGCAAACACACTGCCTTCGAGCAATTTGAGGGGAGCATCGAACAACTGCTCGGCCGCCATGTTGGCAAACCGAACCTGCCCTTGCCTGTCGAGCAGCACCACCGAACAGGCAAGAACATCCAGGCCAGCAAGGCGCGAACCCAGCTCTCTTCGACGTTCGCGCTGCATGGGCCAGCGAGCTTCAGCGGCATCGTTCGAGGAGGGCAGATCAGTCATGGCAAAGGCCGCAGGGCTTGTGCAGGGCTCAATCGCGCAGGCCTGCGAGTTCACGTTTCAGTGACGCAATGGCGCTTTCGGTACGAGCAAGATCGTCTTTCAGGCGCTGAACCCGGTCGAGGTATTTCTGGTAGTTGCGCTCATCACCGCGACGCTCAGGATCGCCCTCGCGATACTCGGCTCGCAACTCGGCCATGCGGCTTTCCTCCTTGCGCAACTCCTCGGCCAGGATGCGCCTGCGCTCGAGGTCGCGCATCCGCTGTTCTGCGGGATCAACCTTGGGAAACGCGGACGCGCCCGATGCCGACCCTGTACTTGCAGCCGCGCCGGAGCCGGAGGTCGCACCGGACCCTGGGGAGCCAGCCGAGACCCCTGGTGCTGCACCTCGCGATGGCTGAGTCGCACCTGGTCGGGTTGCACTGGGAGCCGGAATCGTGGTGATCACGGGCAGGTCGAGCGGCTTGCAGCGCGGGCCGCCGGAATTCTGATACAGCGGCACACCCGAGTCGGTCTCGCAACGCCACACCTGGGCCTGCGCCAGCAAAGGACACACACTGACCAGCAGGGCAGCGACGGGCAGGAGGTTCATGGACTCAGTGTAAGACAAAGGGGCGGTTGCCCGCCCCTTGCTGACTGCGGCAGGCAGCCCGAACGGGCGCCGCCTGCCGATGCACGTTCGCCCGATCAGAGCGAGTAGTACATGTCGAACTCGACCGGATGGGTCGTCATGCGGAACCGGGTGACCTCTTCCATCTTCAGCCCGATGTAGGCGTCGATCATGGAGTCACTGAACACACCACCGCGGGTCAGGAATTCGCGATCCTTGTCCAGGTACTCAAGCGCCTGATCGAGCGACGAGCACACGGTCGGGATCTTTGCATCCTCTTCCGGCGGCAGGTCATAGAGGTTCTTGTCAGCAGCATCGCCCGGGTGGATCTTGTTTTGCACGCCATCCAGGCCCGCCATCATCATGGCTGCGAAGGCCAGGTAGGGGTTGGCCGTGGGATCCGGGAAACGCACTTCGATGCGGCGACCTTTGGGGTTGCTCACATACGGAATGCGGATCGATGCCGAACGGTTGCGGGCCGAATAGGCCAGCTTGACCGGAGCCTCGAAGCCCGGCACCAGACGCTTGTAGGAGTTGGTACCCGGGTTGGTGATGGCATTCAGCGCCCGGGCATGCTTGATGATGCCGCCGATGTAGTAGAGCGCAAAGTCAGACAGGCCCGCGTACTTGTCGCCGGCAAACAGGTTCTGACCGTCTTTCCAGATCGACTGGTGAACGTGCATGCCTGAACCGTTGTCACCCACGACCGGCTTGGGCATGAAGGTGGCGGTCTTGCCGTAGCTGTGCGCCACGTTGAGCACCACGTACTTCAGGAGCTGCGTCCAGTCGGCGCGCTGCACGAGGGTCGAGAACTTGGTGCCGATCTCGTTCTGGCCTGCGCCAGCCACCTCATGATGATGGACCTCAACAGGAACGCCCATCTGCTCGAGGATCAGGCACATCTCCGAGCGCATGTCCTGGAAGGAGTCCACCGGGGGAACGGGGAAATAGCCACCCTTGACCGCAGGACGATGGGCCAGATTGCCGCCCTCGAACTCCCGGCCGGTGCTCCACGAAGCCTCTTCGGAGTTGATCTTCACGCCGCAACCCGACATGTCGACGTTCCAGGTCACGGAATCGAAGATGAAGAATTCGGGCTCCGGACCAAAGAAGGCGGTATCGCCAATGCCGGTGGACTTGAGGTAAGCCTCGGCCCGCTTGGCCAGCGAACGCGGGTCACGGTCGTAGCCTTTGCCGTCGGACGGCTCGACCACATCGCAGCTCAGGATCAGGGTGGGCTCTTCACGGAACGGGTCGATGTTGGCGGTCGACGCATCCGGCATCAGCAACATGTCTGAGGCCTCGATGCCTTTCCAGCCCGCGATCGATGAACCGTCGAACGCATGACCGTGCTCGAACTTGCCCTCGTCGAAATGGGAGATCGGCACCGAAACATGCTGCTCCTTGCCGCGGGTATCGGTGAAGCGGAAGTCAACGAACTTGACGTCGTTGTCCGCGATTTTCTTCATGACGTCCTGGGCAGAAGCCATCGATGCAATCTCCAAAGGGCTAGGGAAGGGAATGAAGGGAAGTGAAAGAGTCAGTCCGCAATGCCGACCGGGCCTGTCGCCAGAACGCGGGAGGCGGGATTGTGGGAGTTTTCCGGCACGACAGCAAATCTGCATGAAACGTGCCACCGAGACCCGCACCTTAAGGCAGCACAAAATCCACGCCAGGGCCATGCAGAGATCGAAACGGACCGACCGTACCGCCGCCTGACTGAATCACCGCCCCAGTGCCAACGCACCATTATCGGTCAAACGGCGCCGCCTTGGTGCATTTTCAATAGAGCCTGATCGAGATGCTTCCGGTTGGTGCAAGCCCACGGAATTGGTTTGACGCTTACAGAAAAGCCGACTGTAGATCATTCAAAAACGCCAGACCCTGGGGCGTCGCCCTGATGCGCCCGGGATGGTCGTCCAGCAGCCCTCGCTCCTGCAGCCGCTCGAGGGTGGCGCTGATCCGGGTCAAGGGCAATCCGGTTCGCTCCTCAAACCAGGACGCTGGCACACCCTCCACCAGGCGCAAGGCATTGAGCATGAATTCGAAGGGCAAATCCGAGGCGGTGAGGGGACGCTCGATCTCGACGGCCGCGCCCTTGAGGCTTTGCGCGATGTAGGTCTCGGGATGTCGCCAACGCGCCTGCCGGATGATCCGGTCATGGAACGACAGCTTGCCATGGGCGCCCGCCCCCAGGCCGAGGTAGTCGCCGAATTGCCAGTAATTGAGATTGTGACGGGCACGATGACCCGGTCGGGCAAAAGCCGAGATTTCGTAGCGAACCAGATCGGTTCTTGCAATGTCGGCGAGTGCAGCCTCGTGCAACTCGGCCGCAGTGTCATCGTCGGGCATGCCTTCCGGCGGGCGAGCCGCAAAAAGCGTGTTGGGCTCCAGGGTGAGTTGATACACCGAGAGATGGGGCGGCTCAAAGACCATGGCCTGCGCGAGATCGGCGCGCAGAGCGTTCGGATCCTGACCCGGCAGCGCAACCATCAGGTCCAGGTTGAACGTTGGAAAATCCTCGCGCGCGGCCTGCGCTGCGGCGAGCGCCTGTTGCCGATCATGCACCCGCCCCAGAACCTGCAAAGCCCGATCATTGAAGCTCTGAATGCCCAGCGAGAGGCGATTGATGCCTGCATCGCGATAGGCCCGAAAGCGCATGCGCTCAAAGGTTCCGGGGTTGGCCTCGAGCGTGATCTCGGCATCGGCCGAAAGCCTCAGGCAGGCACGCAGGTCGGCCAGCAGTCGATCGATCGATTCGGGTTTGAACAGGCTCGGCGTTCCCCCACCGATGAACACCGAATGCACGGTGCGCCCCCAGACCAGAGGAAGGCTCATCTCCAGATCGAGCCGCAGCGCGGCCAGATAGTCCTCCTCTGGAAGCCGCTCGGGCTGGGCATGCGAATTGAAGTCGCAATACGGGCACTTGCGCACACACCAGGGCAGGTGAACATAGACCGCCAGGGGTGGCGAGCTCGTCAGCCCCACCGATGAGTCGGCACCCGCCTGAGGGCGGGACCGTCTGACAATCTCGACCCGCTGCTGAGGCGCAGATTCAGGAGGCGACGGCATCGAGCTGCTCAAGCAAACGCCGCATGGCCTGGGCGCGGTGGCTGAACTCGTTTTTCTGTTCAGCCGACAGTTGCGAAGCGGTCAGTCCGCAATCGGGCACCCAGAAATGCGGGTCATAACCGAAACCACCTTCACCCAGCGGCTCATCAATCACCTCCCCATTCCAGACGCCTTGCGCGATCAGAGGCATGGGGTCATCGGGAGCGCGCACCAGCACCAGCACACTCACAAACCAGGCCGCCCGATCGGCCACGCCGATCAAGGCCTGCACCAGCTTGCGGTTGTTCTCGACATCGGAGCGCGGGCTTTGCGGCCCGGCGCAGGCATAGCGCGCCGACTGAACCCCGGGAGCGCCGCCCAGAGCGCGTACACAAAGACCCGAATCATCGGCCAGCGCCGGCAGCCCCGTGCAGCGGCTGGCATGGCGAGCTTTGGCCAGGGCATTTTCAACGAAGCTGTCAAAGGGCTCCTCGGCTTCCGGGACCTGCCAATCGGATTGGGCGCGCACCACAAAACCACGCGGCTCGAGCAGCGCTCGAAGCTCGCGCAGCTTGCCGGCGTTTCCTGAGGCCAGCACCAGTTGTGTCAGGCTTGGCCAGCCCGAGGAGTGGGTCTGCCCGGACATCGTCAAACCCGCCCATCCGCGGCAATCGCGCGCTGCTGCGCCTGGCTCAGTTCGGCAATGCCGCTGGCCGCGAGATCGAGCAGATGATCGACCTGCGTTCGTGAAAAGGGCAGACCCTCTGCGGTTCCCTGAATCTCGACAATGCCTCCCGAACCGGTCATGACGACATTCATGTCGGTATCGCAGGAGGAGTCTTCATCGTAGTCGAGATCCAGAATCGCTTGCCCCTTCCACAGACCCACAGACACCGCTGCGACCGAATCCAGCAATGGGCTTGTCTTGAGCAGGCCCTGGCGGATCAGCCAGGCGGTTGCATCGTGAGCAGCCACCCATGCGCCGGTGATGGCCGCCGTCCGGGTGCCGCCATCGGCCTGCAGGACATCGCAATCGAGCTGTATGGTGCGCTCACCCAGGGCATTGAGATCGATGACCGCGCGCAGGCTGCGACCAATCAGGCGCTGAATCTCCTGAGTACGCCCGGACTGCTTGCCCTTGGCCGCTTCGCGATCACTTCGGGTATGGGTCGAACGAGGCAGCATGCCGTACTCGGCTGTCATCCAGCCCTGGCCCCGGCCATTCAGGAAGCCCGGCACTCGATCCTCGATGCTGGCCGTGCACAGCACCCGGGTTCGGCCGAATTCGACCAGAACCGAGCCCTCGGCATGACAGGTAAAGCCTCGGGTGATGCGGACTTCACGCAAGGCGTCCTGTGCGCGACCACTGGGTCGTGGCGTGCCCGCCGAGTCCATTGAGGAAAGAGAAGTGTCCAAGGCGTCACCTGATCGAGGGAGGGTCATGAATGGATGGATGGGGCAGCTAAGTGAGGCGAATCAGTGGAGGCGAATCAGCGGGCCTACCCTAGGGGGCCTTGCGACGTGAACGCTGGATCGCCTGACGAATCTCGGCGATCTGTCGCTCGATCGCATCATCCGACCAGGCGACCTCGCCCGCTGCATCTTCAGCACGCATTGAGGCATCGTCGGCGTCCGTCGGTCCGAGTGCAATGGTGGTGGTGAGCGCGCCCTCGGGCAACTCAAGCGATGACAGGGTGGGCGCCCCGTCAATCGGATCAGCCTCCCAAGACATGGCCAGAGCGGTTGCATTGTCGGCAAAACGCCCGTTGCGGGCCACGGCCTGCTCGACCAGATCGGGCACGACCTTACCGACCGCCGCCCCTGCAAACGCCCGGGCCAGAGCCACCTCGCCAATACCCGCCCAAAAGCCATCGCTACAGAGCACCAGCACGTCGCCCGGTCGCAGTGGCTGAGCGGCCACGATCTCGACCCGGGGCGGTTGAGGCGAACCCAGACAATTGAGCACCTTGTTGCGCTCCGGATGCACATCCTGTTGTTCGGGTCGAATCAGACCGGCGCTCAGCAGACTCTGAACCCTGGAATGATCCCGGGTGCGCGTCAGCGTGACACCGTCACGCAACCAGTACAGACGTGAATCACCCGCATGCGCCCACCATGCCTTTCCCTGCTGAACGACGCAGGCAACGATGGTCGTTCGCGGGGCTTCATGCAGACGATGCGCAATCTGGTATTGCAGCAAGGCGCGATGCGCGGCCAGCAGGGACTCCTCCAGAAAGCGGACCGGATCAGGGACCTGCGGCTTGGCCACGCGCTGAAAGAGCGTGGCGCAGGTCTGCAGCGCCGTCTCGGCCGCAACCTCGCCGCGGACATGGCCCCCCATGCCGTCGGCCACGACCATGAAGAGAGACTCCCGGGAAAAGCAATAGCCCATCCGGTCCTGATTGGAGGCGCGAGCACCGATATCGGTGTCCTGAAAGATCGAAAACCTCACGCATCCCCCGATCGACGAGGGCGTCTTGTGCCGGCCAGACCGCGCAACCAGTGCGTCATGTCTTTGAGCCGCTGCGCTGCGGCGCCCACTGGAGCAGCAGACCCGGATCCTGCAGGCGAGCTCTGGGCATCGATGACTTGCGCCACAGGCACCTCGGTCAGTCGGGCGCCCAATGCCTGGTCGGCCAACTGGCGCTGAACGGCCAGCACACTGGGAGGTCGCAAGGCAGGGTCCAGCGCGAGGCATTCTCCAGCGAGCGTGATCAGCCCGAAAGAGTATTGAGCGGCGGCCGACTGAAGGGCCTGCGCGACCTTGTCCTGCTCCGCGCGGCGATCCGGAGTCGGGGGCGGCGCTCCGAGCATGCAGGCAAACAGGCTCGCCCCGATTCCGTAAATGTCGCTCCAGGGCCCGAGAGACTCGCCTCGCTGGTTGATTTCAGGGGCGGCAAATCCCGGGGTGAACATCGGAAAAAGACGCAGCGACTCGGCACTCAGGGTTTGCCTCGCCGCGCCGAAGTCCAGCAGGATGGGGGATGCGTCGCGGCGCAGGTAGATGTTGGCCGGCTTGATATCAAGATGCAGCAGCCGATTGGCATGCACTTCGCGCAGGCCATTGCACAGCTGCATGAACACCTTGCGGATCGCCCGCTCGGGCAACACCTCACCTCCGGTGCGTTTGCGGGTGCGCAGGATCCACTGCTGCAGGCTACGCCCCTCCTCATACGCCATGACCATGTAGACCGTCTCATGAGCCCGGAAAAAGTTGAGCACCCGCACCACATTCGGATGCTGCACACGGGCCAGAGCCCGACCCTCTTCAAAAAAACACTTCAGGCCATTCCGGTAGGTGATCAGATGCTCAGGCTCGATTCTGGGCGCGAGTTCCCCCGGCGCGCGACGAGCCAGATTGGCCGGTAGATACTCCTTGATGGCAACCAGCGCACCCTGTTCATCCTGCGCGAGATACACGAACGAAAACCCGCCGCTCGCGATCTTTCTTACAATCCGGTAGTCACCCAGCAAGTGACCTTCCGGCAGGGGCGCGTTGCTCGGTGTCGTCGTCATGGAGCATCGATTCTAATGAGCGCGGGCAAACCCATCCACAGCATGACCGGTTTTGCGCAGGTAACGGGCAAGGGCCCACTGGGAACCGTGATGCTCGAAATGCGTTCGGTCAATGCGCGTTTTCTGGAAATCAGCCTTCGGCTGCCTGATGAACTGAGGGCGTCTGAACCCCTGATCCGCGAGCGCATCCAAGCCAGCCTGGCTCGTGGCAAGGTCGATGTTCGAGCCAGCATTCAGGCT
The DNA here is from genome assembly GCA_046304115.1 of Burkholderiales bacterium. Taxonomy (GTDB): domain Bacteria; phylum Pseudomonadota; class Gammaproteobacteria; order Burkholderiales; family Burkholderiaceae_E; genus UBA4615. The sequence goes on from JBKCEY010000200.1 coordinate 13,746, forward strand.
GAACACCGCCCGTCCGAAGAACTGCAGCTCAACCCGGACATGCTCGATGCCCTGATGAACGCAGAGACGCAGATTCGGTCCCGATTGCCCGAGGCGGCTCGCCTTTCCGTGGCACAAGTGCTGCGCTTTCCGGGTGTCATCCGGGAGGCAACCCTTGAGGCGAGCAACCCGATCGAGACCTTCAAACCCGTGGTACAGCAGGCCGTTCATGCGCTGAGTCAGTCCAGAGCACGTGAGGGAGAACGACTCAAGACCGTCATTCTCGAACGGGTACAGACCATGCACGGCATTATCCGAAAGCAAGCCGAGCGAGCCCCTGAACTGCTGCGCCAGCATGAATCCCGACTGATCGAGCGCCTCAAGACTGTGGCCGAATCCGCGCTGGGCGATTCGGCTCTGCCGTATGACGAAACCATGAGCCGGATCCGCCAGGAAGTAGCCCTGCATGGCATGAAGTCTGACGTGGTCGAAGAACTGCAACGGCTTGATATTCACCTTCAGGAACTTGCCGATCTGATGAATCAGGGCGGCTCCGTGGGGCGCAAACTGGATTTCCTGATGCAGGAGCTCAATCGGGAGGCCAATACGCTGGGCTCCAAATCACCCGATCTGACCACCACAGCCTCGAGCCTCGAGCTCAAGGTTCTGATCGAACAGGTCCGTGAACAGATTCAGAATCTCGAGTGAGGCCGAAGATCGAGATGCACGCCGAATCCACCCAAAACAATCCTGCCGCCACGGGTCAGTTGCTGATCGTGGTGGCCCCGTCTGGAGCGGGCAAGACCTCGCTGGTTCATCATCTGCTGAGCGCCCGGGCGGGCGTGAAGATGTCGGTCTCGACCACCACGCGCGCGCCTCGACAGGGTGAGCACAACGGCATCGACTACCACTTCACGAGCGCCGAAGACTTCATCGCGCGAAGGGATCGCGGTGAATTTCTGGAGTGGGCCCGGGTACACGATAACTTCTATGGAACCTCGAAAGCCTGGATCGAGACCCAGCTGAGCGAGGGTACAGACATCCTGCTCGACATCGACTGGCAGGGCGCGGCGCAGATTCGAGCCCGCTTTCCACAAGCCGTGGCCGTTTTCATTGCGCCTCCTTCGATGCAGGCCCTGCGCGAGCGCCTGACCGCCCGCGGGAAGGACGCTCCCGAGGTGATCGAGCGGCGTCTGGCCGCTGCACAAGGCGAGCTTGCTCACGCAAAAGATTGCCAATATGTTATTGTGAATCAAGATTTTGCAGCCGCAGCAGCCCAGTTGTGCAGCATTCTCGATGCTCTGCGTTGCAGCTATCACCGTCAGCGCAGTCGGCACCGAACGCTCTTCACCGAGCTGGGCATGTAAGCTGCTCACCTTCTCCTCTTCCGTGCTTCACACCCGTTTCGGTGGTCTGCACGAGCTTTTTTCTGTTTTTTCTGTTCTGGAGCGTTTTGCCATGGCCCGCATCACCGTCGAAGACTGCCTGAAACAGATCCCCAACCGCTTCGAGCTGACGCTGGCAGCGACCTATCGTGCCCGTATGCTGGCCCAGGGCCACACGCCCAAGATCGAGTCGCGCGACAAGCCGACCGTCACGGCGCTGCGCGAGATCGCATCGGGCAAGGTGGGCATCGAAATGTTGCGCCGGGTTCCGACCTGAGGCAGACGTCTTCCCTGACAGAATCCGCGATCGGACTTCAACCACCCACTGCACACTGACCCGGTGAGGGCCGCATGAAGCCCACCGTACTGGCCCGCCGCTCGGACAGCCCCTCTGCAACCCAGGGTGCGTTCGCGGCGCCCGTTGACGAGCGTGGCATTGTCTCGGTCGCCGAACTCACCCGTCTGGCCTCGGCTTATCTTGGCGAAGATGATCTGAAGCGCGTTCGCGAGGCCTACAGGTTCTCCGACTCCTCGCACCTGGGGCAGTTCCGCTCCAGTGGTGAACCCTACATTTCCCATCCGATTGCGGTCGCCGAGATCTGTGCGTCCTGGCGGCTCGACGCCGATGCGCTCATGGCGGCACTGCTGCATGACGTGATGGAAGACTCGGGTGTCGCCAAGGCGCAGATGATCGAGCGCTTCGGGGTCCCGGTGGCCGATCTGGTCGATGGATTGTCCAAACTGGACAAGGTCGAATTCGCCAGCCGGGAGCAGGCCCAGGCCGAGAGTTTTCGCAAGATGCTCCTGGCCATGGCTCGCGATGTCCGGGTCATTCTCATCAAACTGGCCGATCGGCTCCACAACATGCGCACGCTGGGCGCCGTCGAGCGCAGCAAACAGCGACGCGTGGCGAGCGAAACGCTGGAAATCTATGCGCCGATTGCTGACCGCCTGGGCCTCAATGAGCTCTTTCGTGAGTTGCTCGACCTGTCGTTTCGCAATTTGCATCCGTTTCGGTATGCCACGCTGAGCAAGGCGGTCAAGGCAGCGCGTGGCATGCGACGCGAGGGCTTTGGAAAGACCCTTGATGCCGTGAGCAAGTCCCTGCGTCAGATGGGGCTGAGCGCCGAAATCATCGCCCGCGAGAAGGCCTTGTGGGCGATCTACAGCAAGATGCAGGACAAGCGCCTGAGTTTTTCGCAGGTCATGGATGTCTATGGCATACGGCTGCTGGTCAATGGTCTGCCCGATTGTTATCTGGCGCTTGGCGCCTTGCATCAGGCCTTCAAACCGATTCCCGGTCGATTCAAGGACTACATCGCCATTCCCAAGGTCAATGGCTATCAGTCGCTGCACACCACGGTCGTGGGCCCACATGGCACGCCGGTCGAGTTCCAGATCCGAACCCGCAACATGCATCAGGTGGCGGAGGCGGGTGTCGCGGCGCATTGGCTCTACAAGGCTGACAAGGACACCTTCACTGACCTCCAGAAGCGTACGCACCAATGGCTGAAGTCCCTGCTCGACATTCAGCACCAGACCGGCGATTCACTGGAGTTCATCGAGCATGTCAAGGTTGATCTCTTTCCGGATGCGGTTTACGTCTTCACGCCCAAAGGCCAGATCAGGGCCCTGCCCCGTGGCGCCACGGCGATCGACTTTGCCTACAGCGTTCATACCGATGTCGGAAACCAGTCGGTTTCGGCCCGCATCAATGGGCAGCCCGCGCCGCTCAAAACCGAATTGCACAACGGCGACGTGATCGAAATCCTGACCGACCCTCAGGGTCGTGCCAATGCCAGCTGGCTCACTTTTGCCCGCACCGGCAAGGCTCGAGCCGAGATCCGTCACTTCCTGCGCACCGCCGAGCATGACGAGTCCACCGAACTCGGACGCAAACTGCTGGAGCAAGCCATGGCAGGTCTGTCGATCGATCACTCGGCCGTCCCGCAGCAGGTGCTCGAGAAGGTGGCACGCGACATGGGAGCCCGTGACCTCGATGAGCTGCATGTCGATCTGGGGCTGGGCCTGCAACTGGCACCCGTGGTTGCCCGTACGCTGTCACTGGAACTCAGCGGCAAGCCCTCGCTGGCTGCGCTTGCCGCGCGACCGGTTCCGCTGGTGATTCATGGGGCCGAAGGCAGTGCCGTGCAGTGCTCAGCCTGCTGTCATGCCCTGCCCGGTGATGAAATCATCGGTCATATGCGCGGCGGACACGGCCTGCAAGTGCATCGGGCCGAGTGCGAACAGGCCGCACGCCAGCGGGGCAAAGATGCTGAGCGCTGGATCGAACTCGAGTGGGCCGAAGAGATTCAGGGCCTTTTTCGGACCCTGATCGAGGTTCAGGTCCAGGATCAGCCTGGCGCGTTGGCCCGGGTGGCGGCCGAGATCGCCGCGAGCGAGGCCAACATCGTCAATGTGGCCATGGATGAAGACGCTGACCGACTCGCCGTGTTGCGCTTCACCCTTCAATTGACCAATCGCCACCATCTCGCCCGGGTTTTCAGGCAAGTCCGAAGGCTGAGCGAGGTCACCCGGCTCTCAAGGCTCTGAGTCGGCCCCATCAGCGGCTTGGGCTTGGGCGTGGGCATAGCTCACCGACAGAATCTCGAGATCCAGCGGCCCTGAAGGCGTACTCAAAGAGACGGAGTCACCCTCGCGAGCCTTGATCAGGGCCCGTGCCACCGGCGAGATCCAGCTGATGAGCCCCTGCAGAGGGTCGACTTCATCAACGCCCACGATCCGGATGCAGCGCTCCACGCCATCGGATTGCAAGTAACGCACGGTCGCACCAAAGAAGATCTGGTCGTTGCCAAGCTGCTGCGCAGGATCCACCACTTCGGCGATATCAAGCCGCTTGGTCAGAAAACGAATGCGTCGATCGATTTCCCTCAACCGCTTCTTGCCGTAGAGGTAATCGCCGTTCTCCGAGCGGTCACCATTAGACGCAGCCCACGACACGATACGAACCACTTCAGGCCGCTCGACATCCAGCAGGTGCAGCAACTCCGCTTTCAGTCGGGCATGCCCCTGGGGCGTGATGTAGTTGCGTCCGGCAGGAACCGCCAGGGCCTGTTCGGCTGGATCGTCATTTTCTTCATCGTTTTCGCGAACAAATGCCTTGTTCATGGTTCAAACCGGTTCCAGGATAAGGGGGTCGGGGACATTCGACCCCTTTGTAGCGTGAATTCTGCTGCTGATCGGCGCACAAGCTCCGCTGGTCGCACATCCGAACCGAACCGATCAGAGCCCTCGATACTGGAACCATGAACGCACCCCTGTCCAAGGCACACCTCCAAATGCTCCAGGAAATGCATGACTCCCTGTCTGACTGGTCTGGCGACATGCTGCGCCTGGATGGCACTGAATGGGCATTGCTCGAATACCAGTGGATGTCTCGCGCCCCGTGCACCTTGACGGCGAGCCAGCGTGAGGCCGTGGCCGAGATTCTGGAGAGCGGGCTTGCCGACATCGCCGCCTGCCGTCCGATGCAGGTTCGCCCCCGGACCACTCTGGCCGGGCTTGCCGCGTAGGCTTTCCGGCGCGCCGGCGCGATCGGGTCCAGCCTGTGCTTCAGCCTGACTGACACCTACCGGGCCCGATGCCTGCGAACGTCAGGATCAACGCCCGGCAATCGCCATTTGTCCGATCAGCACTGACCCTGATCTCACAGCGCCACGTTGTACCTCGTCGGTACCCACTGCAGCGAGATCGGCGAACATGTCCTTCAGATTGCCCGCGATGGTGATCTCTTCGACGGGGTACTGAATCACGCCACGCTCCACCCAGTAGCCGCTCGCACCGCGTGAATAATCGCCCGTGACGGTATTGATACCGTGGCCGAGCAACTCGGTCACGAAGAGGCCTGTGCCCAGCTTTCGCAGCATCGCACGCAGGTTATCCGTTGACTGGGTCTGCCGACTGATCAGCCTCAGTCCGTGCGCGCCCCCGGCATTGCCGGTCGTCTTCATGCCGAGTTTGCGCGCCGAGTAGCTCGACAGAAACCAGCCCTCCAGTACGCCCCCGCGAACCACCGAGCGAGCCCGCGTGGCGACTCCCTCGTCGTCAAAGGGCGTACTGCCCAGAGCGCCCGGCACATGCGGCTCCTCGACAATGTCGATGTGAGGCGCAAAGACAGACGTACCCAGCGCATCGAGCAGAAAGGTTGCGCGCCTGTAGAGTGCGCCTCCACTGGCAGCACCTACAAAGCTGCCCAGCAGACCGCAGGCCAGCGGCGCCTCGAACAGCACGGGCGCCTTGCGTGAAGTGAGTGGTGCGGCGCCCAGCCGCGAGAGCGCACGCTGCGCGGCATAACGACCAACGGCCTCGGGGCGGGCCAGTCCAGCCTCGCTGCGCGCGGCCGAGTACCAGTCGTCGCGCTGCATCGTGCGGCCCTTGCGCGCAATCGGTGCGCACGAGATGTAATGACGGCTGTATGGAAAGCCTGCCATGAACCCCAGGCTGTTCGCTGAAATGAAGTGACCATGACTGGCCGACACGCCCGCGCCCTCGGAGTTGCGAATCGCGGGATCGACGGCAAACGCAGCTGCCTCCATGCGTTGCGCGATCTCGACCGCCTCATGGGTCTGTATGGCCCAGGGATGGAAGAGGTCCAGATCATGATGACCGGTGAAGAGCGTGTCGGGATCCGGCAGGCCCGCGAAGGGGTCCTCACCCGTGAATCGCGCGATCTCCCAGGCGGCACGGACCGTACGTGCGATCGCAGCAGCCGAAAAGTCGCTGGTGCTGGCATGCCCCCGGCATGCGCCCAGGTGAACGGTGACACCCAGCCCCTTGTCTCGGGTCTGCTCGATGGTCTCGATGCCGCCCTTTCGCACATTGACCGACAGACCCGAACTCTCACTCACATCGACTGCGGCGGCACTGGCACCCAGCGCTTTGGCCTGCTGCAAGACATCCTGGGCGAGGTCCTCGAACTGGGAACGGGAGTAATCAAACATGGAGGGAGTGCTTTTCGGGTTCTTGAAGCGGTGATCGATCGGGGACGAAGGCAGCCCTGCGACGGTCTGTTCAGGGGTTTCGGCCTATCATAGCAACCCCATGAACCGCCCTGCCCCTTCGACCCACACCGCCCCTGAGCCGGCCCAGGACCTTGAGGATCTGGGCCCGAGCAAGTCGCAGCGCAAGCGCGACAGTCACGCCCTGCAAGCCCTGGGCGAGCGTCTGGTCGGGCTGCCCGAAAGCCGCCTGGCGGCCCTTGATCTTCCTGATGACCTTCGCGATGCGATCGCACTGGCGCGCAGGATCACGGCCCATGAAGGGCGTCGGCGCCAACTACAATATGTCGGCAAGCTCATGCGGAGGATCGACCCCAGCGATATCGAGGCTGCTCTGGGGCACGACGATGAACGACATCGCGCAGAAACCGCCGTCATGCATGCCGCCGAGCGGTGGCGTGATGCATTGATTGCCGACCCCAAGCGACTTTCGGAATTTGTGACCCGATACCCGCAGGCGCTGGCCCGCGACCTTCACCCCCTGATCCGATCGGCCTGTACGGAGCACAGTAAAGGCCAGCGTGGCCGCCATTTTCGTGACCTCTATCGGGAGTTGCGCCAGGTGCTGCTCAATCACAGCGGATTGGGCGCATCGAATGCCCAGGCGCAGGCAACAGACACTTCGCCTGTAGCGATTCCCCCCGGTGCAGAGCCCTCGTACTGACAGCACACGTCCATGACTTCTCCCGTGCCGCAACTCCCCCGACTGGCCACACTGGAGCACCCGCTGCGCGTGGGTCTCGTGTCGATTTCAGATCGCGCCTCAAGGGGCGGCTATCAGGATGCGGGCATACCCGCCCTGCAGGATTGGCTCAACCAGACCCTCCTGACGCCCTGGGTTGGCGAGCAGAAGTTGATCCCCGATGAGCAGCCCCTGATCGAGGCCACTCTGTGCGAATTGGTCGATACGCTCGGCTGTCATCTGGTCCTCACCACAGGAGGGACAGGGCCGGCGCTGCGCGATGTCACCCCCGAGGCCACGCTGGCTGTGGCCCACAAGGAAATGCCAGGCTTTGGCGAGCAAATGCGTCAGATCAGTCTGAATTTCGTACCGACCGCGATCCTCTCGCGCCAGGTGGCCGTCATTCGGGCCGGTGCACTCATCATCAACCTGCCGGGACAACCCAAGTCGATTCGCGAAACCCTCGAAGGCCTCAAGGACGCCGAAGGTCACAGCCTGGTTCACGGCATCTTTGCGGCGGTGCCTTATTGCCTCGATCTGATCGGCGCCCCGTACATCGAGACTCGCGATTCGATCTGCAAGGCCTTCAGACCCAAGAGCGCGCCGCAGCCCCTGCGTGGCTGACGCAGGCCGACCGGGTTGGAGCAAACAGACCGGGGCACAGACCACAGGGCCATTGATCGTCAAGCGCACCGGTCAGAGACGACGGCACTCCATGACGCCGCTCACATTACGAACCACCGTGAGGGTGCGTGAGAGTTGCGGGGCTCCAGAGACCTCGACCGTGAACTGCATCTGGGCGGTTCCATCGCGACTGAGCGTGCGAACGGCCGTCACATTGATCCGGTCGCGCGCAAAGACCTCGGTAATGTCGCGCAACAGACCCTGTCGATCACGGGCCCGCAGCAGCACATCCGCGGGATAGGTTGCAGCCGCATCGCCCCAATCCGCTTGCAGCATCCGTTCGGGCGACTTGCGCAGCATCTCGGTCAGCGATTTGCATCCCTGCCGATGCACCGATACACCGCGGCCCCGGGTCACGAATCCGGTGATTGCATCCGGTGGGATCGGACGACAACAACGGGCCAGCTGGGTCATCAGAAAATCCACCCCGACAACCAGAACGCTGCTGCCCGGCGCGCCGGCTGAACGTCCTGCCCGCCCAATGCGTTGCAGCGCCTCCGCATCGGCAGACTGCGCCCGCTCGGCTTCAGCCGCACGCAGTGCATCAAAGGCTTGGCGAGCACCGTCGGCCTGCGTTCTAGCGGGATCAACGGGTAAGCGAATCGCCTCTTCCAGAGCTCGCGGTCCGATTTCTTCGCGCGCGACGGCCAGAAACAATTCCAGAGGTGATGCCACGCGTAATCGGCGCGCCAGTTCATCGAGCGCCAGAGCGGTACGGCCTTCACGCTGCAACACCCGCTCGACTCGCGCCCGCCCCTCATCGGAGTCTCGCTCCGTATCAAGCGCATTGAACCACTGCCGGACCTTGGCTCGGGCCCGTTGGCTGCGCAGGAAATTCAATTGCGGGTTGAGCCAGTCGCGCGAGGGTCCCTCGGGCTTTGCGCCCTGGCGAGCGACCATGATCTCCACCGTCTGCCCCGTCTTGAGCTCGGTATTGAGCGGCACCATATGGCCATCGACTCGGGCCCCCCGGCATCGATGACCCAGGCCGGTATGCACACGGTAAGCAAAGTCGATGGGGGTTGAGCCCTGAGGCAACTCCACCACGCGTGCCTCGGGAGTCAGGGCGTAGATCTGGGCATCCGGCCCCGTGCTGGTGGTAGCCACCTTGCCACCCAGCGTCGCCCCCACCTCCTGCTGCCACATCAGCAGCTGTCGCACCCACTGCACGGGCGAAGTGCCCTGAGCAATCTCCTGAGCGCGCACGGCCGACGCCCCCGCCAGACCGGTCGAGGTCTCCTTGTAGCGCCAATGAGAGGCGACGCCAAATTCGGCATGCTGATGCATGGCACGAGTACGGATCTGCACCTCGAAGGGCTTGCCGTCCTCAGCCGTAACCACCGTGTGCAAAGACTGATAACCATTGGGTTTGGGTCGGGCGATGTAGTCATCGAACTCCCGTTCGACCGGCACCCACATCTGGTGAACCAGCGCCAGCACGGCATAACAATCCCGAACCTCATCCACCAGCACTCTGAATGCCCTCAGGTCCTGCAGATCGTCAACCGCCAGTCCCTTGGAGCGCATCTTGTTGTGAATGCTGTAGATGTGCTTGGGCCGCCCACTGACTTCGGCCCGAATGCCTTGCGCCTGCAAGGCCTGCTGCAGGCGAGCGGTCGCCTCCCGGATGAAGGTCTCGCGCGCGCTGCGTCGCTCCTCCAGTGAGCGGGCGATACTTCGATACAGATCGGGCTCAAGAAACCGAAAGGCCAGATCCTCCAGCTCCCATTTGAGTTGTCCCAGGCCAAGCCGGTTGGCCAGGGGAGCGAGAATCTCAAGGGTTTCTCGGGCTACCGCAACCGGGGCCACCTGACGGACTGCTGCATGGTGGCGCAAGGTCTGCAGCCGCGACGAAAGCCGAAGCAAAACCACCCGGATGTCGCTTGCCATGGCCAGAGTCATGCGACGCAAGGTTTCGAGCTCATCTCCAGTGGCCAGGCCACTGCGCAGCAGATTGAGATCACGCAGCCTCAGCAACTGCCGCATGCCGTCGACCAGCACCTTGACCTCATCGCCAAAACGATCAGACAGCTCACTCAGAGGTACATCATCCCCCAGACCAAAGAGCAGTGCAGCGATGCGAGTGGGCTCATCGACCCGAAGCTGCTCCAGAATCGCCACGGTGCCTTCCCCGTGAGCAAAGATCCCCTCCCCACTGCTGCCGATGCGTTCGCCTGCGCGAGCCCTGGCCAGGGCCCGAGCCGCCTCAAGGAGGCTGGAGCCCTGGGCCGGCGGCACACGAGCAGACTCGGAATGGATATTCACAGGATGGGGATTCACGATCCACTGATTATAAAATCCGCGCGATGAAATGGCTCTGGCGAACGCGGCGCGAACTGCTGATCGATGAACCCGCATGGCAGTGCCTGCAGAGTGAACTCCCCTTTCTGGCGACACTACCGACAGCGGAGTCCTCGCTGTTGCGTGAACGCATGGCCCAGTTCCTGACCGAGACCACGATCACCGGGGTTCGCGGTCTTCAGGTCTCTGATGCCATGCGCCTTCAGGTTGCATCACAGGCTTGCTTGCCGGTCCTTCGCCTGGGGCTGCAGGCCTACGACCGCTTCTCGGAAGTGATTCTCTACCCGTCGGCTTTCAGCGTTCGTCGTCGCATTGACTCACCCGAAGGAATGGTGACGGAATTCGACGATGTACTGACCGGTGAGGCCATGCCCGGGGGACCTGTGGTGCTGTCCTGGCCCGATACAACCCTTACGGATGAGGCTTGGCCAGGCACGAATCTGGTGATTCACGAATTCGCGCACAAGCTCGACATGGCCAGCGGGCTGCCAGACGGTTGCCCGCCCATGCCTCGGAGCCAGCAAGCGAGCTGGTTCACGACCCTTTCAGAGGCCTTCGAGGCTTTTGCACGCATGGTCGATCGGGTCGAAGCGGCGATCCCGGGTGATATCGACCCTGACTCCGAGGCGGCCGATCCATGGTTCGCCCTGTTGCCACTGGATCCCTACGCAGCAACGGATCTGGCCGAGTTCTTCGCGGTATCGACAGAAAAATTTTTTATCAATCCACAGGCTTTGTGTGCAGAATTTCCGGAACTCTTCGCTGCTTATCGTCAATACTTCGGATTCGTGACCGATCCAACCATGACCGACCAGCCCATCTGACCGGTCATTCTGGGCAAGGCCCCAACCCGATGTTCAAGCTGTTCAATCACTACCTGTCGATTCGTACGCTGCTTCTGGTTGTCCTGGAGGCCGGGGTTCTTTATTACTCGGTGATCATCGGGTTTCAGCTGCGCTTTACCGCGACTGCACTGCCTCTGCCCTATGGCGAAGCGGCGCTGTTCAGTGTGGTGATGCTGATCGCAATGTCGGGCCTGGGCCTGTACCAACCCCATGCTGAAAGGTTTCGCATCACCCTGATGCGACTCTCCCTGGCCTACGCCATCTCCCTGGTCATCAGTTCGGCTATTTTTTACGTATTCCCAGACATCTATCTCGGCCGAGGCGTGATGGCCTTGACCTCGGTCGTGGCGCTGATGGGCATCGTTCTGGTCCGGCTTCTCTTTACCAAAGTGACCGAAATCGGATTGCCCAAACGACGGGTTCTGGTGCTCGGCAATGGCGCCGAAGCCGAGCAGGTGATCCGTCTGTTGCAGCAAGGCGCCTCGGCCCGAAATATCGAGTTCGCCGGCCTCTACCCGGTCAGCCAGGAAACACGCCTTGAGAACAGAACCTCATCCGCGGGCCTAGAAACCCGGGCATCAGATCCTCAAAGTCATGAGGAGCTGATGGCCACGCTTGAGCGCCTGAAGGTCTCGGAAATCGTGATTGCCACGCGCGAACGCAGAGGCGGGGTGCTCCCGCTGCGACAGTTGCTGGAGGCCCGGCTCCAGGGGATTCGCGTGATTGACCTGCATTCGTTCTATGAGCGCGAAGCGGGCATCCTCCCGCTGGATGCGCTTCGAGCGAGCTGGATGATCTTTGCGGGTGGTTTTGATCAGAGTGCCTCGCGCGACGTGGTCAAGCGGATCTTCGATATCGTAGTCGCGCTGTTGTTGCTGGTCATGACCTTGCCCATCATGGCCCTGGCACTGCTGGCCGTCCGGCTTGAGTCGGGCAAGCCGGTTTTTTACTCCCAGATTCGGGTCGGTCAGGGTGGTCACCCCTTTCGTATCGTCAAAATCCGCTCCATGCGTCGCGATGCAGAGGCAGACGGGAAGGCACGATGGGCCAGCACGAACGATGATCGGATCACGCGCGTCGGGGCATTTCTGCGCAAGACCCGCATCGATGAACTGCCGCAGTTATGGGCCGTGCTTCGAGGCGATATGAGTTTTGTCGGCCCAAGGCCGGAGCGTCCGGAATTCGTTCAAAAGCTGCGCGAGCAGGTCCCTTTCTATGACGTGAGACATTCGGTCAAGCCAGGTGTGACGGGTTGGGCGCAGGTTAGGTTCTGGTATGGCGGCTCGATGGAAGACAGCCAGCGCAAGCTCGAATTCGACCTCTACTATGTCAAGAACCACTCGTTTTTCCTCGACCTGCTGATTCTGCTGGAGACGATACAGGTCGTGGCGCTCGGCAAGGGGGCGCGTTGAGCCGCCACCATCCGTTTGCGGCTCATGAAGCCACTCGGTGCAAAGAATGATCGCCGAGCTTGGCTACGGTCTTGCCACCGTCACCTGGGGCACGGCGGGGCTGCTGCTGCTGACGCGCGGCAAACCACCGTCGAGTGCACAGCCGCATGTGTGGCTGATCGCGACCGCTGCCTGCGAATTGCTCTGGGCTTGCAGTGCCCTGCTGCCCACAGAAACAGCGCTTTACCGACCCCTGAGCATTGCATCAGATGCGCTGCGCCCGGCGTTGTTCACCGCGCTCATGCTGATTCTGCTTCGTGAGGCCCAGCCCGCTCGGCTGTTGCTGCTGAGCCTCGGGCTGGCCGGCGCCATTGCCCTCGCTCGGGCGGCAAGCCTCTGGCTGGAATTAGCAGGGTCGATCCAGAACACCCTCGGGCTGATCGCGGCGGTTTATTGCATTCTGTGCGTTGAACAGGTGTATCGCAATGCACTGCCGGAGCAGCGTTGGCTGATCAAGTTTGCCTGCCTGTGCCCGCTTCTGATGTTTGCATTCGAGGGATTCCTTCGGGCAGATGCCCTGCTTTACGGACGGGCTGATCCGAGCCTGATTGCCGCGCAAGGCTATGTCGATGCACTGCTGGCCCCAGTGCTCGCCATCGGTGGCTTACGTCTTCTGCCCTCCCGTTTGAAAGTCCGCTTTTCTCGCGATGCGGCTTTTCATACCGCGACACTGCTGGTCAGTGGCCTGTTTCTGACGGCCATGGCTGCATTGGGCTACGGACTGAGCCTCTTCGGGGCCTCATGGGGCGGCGTATTGCAATGGATCATCCTGTTCGCGGGTGCGACGGCCTTGATCCTGCTGCTTGGATCGGGGCATGTCAGAGCGCAGGTGCGGGTCTGGGTCAGCAAGCATTTTTTCAGCCATCGATACGATTATCGGCGCGAATGGATGCGCCTGACTGGCCTGCTGGCAGGCGCAGAACATGAAGCCGAGAAGGACGCTTCGATCGCATCGCGGGGCCTGCAGGCTCTGGTCGACATGGTTGAAGCCCGAGGCGGACTGCTCTGGACTCAGGATGCATCCGGGGCCTGGGTTCTCAGGGCACGAATCAATGCAGCGCAGGCCCCTGACCTGAGGCTGGATGATCCTGTTCCCGCCTATCTGGGACGCTCCGGATGGATCATGGACATCGACGCCTGGCGCGACGGGCGCACACCCGAGGGGGCACCTGCCCTGGCGCCGTGGCTCAGAACCGACCCGGAGGCTTGGATCCTGATGGCGATCTCCGTTCAGTCTGCACCGGTCGCCCTGGTTCAATTACAGCGTCCCCTGGCCCCAATCCCGATCGACTGGGAGGTCAGGGATCTGCTCAACGCAGCCGGCCAGCAGGTAGCCGGTTTGCTGCGCACCGAGCAGGCCCTGGAATCCCTGGTCCAAGCCCGACAGTTTGATTCATTCAACCGAATGAGTGCGTTTGTCGTTCACGACCTCAAGAATCTCGTTGCGCAACTGGGTCTGATGTTGCGCAATGCACAGCGCCATCGCGACAACCCCGAATTTCAGGCGGACATGCTCGAAACCGTGGCCAATGTACAGGAGCGCATGCAGTCCATGCTGCTGCAATTACGGGCCGGTACTCAGCCCATCGAAGCCGCTCATCCAATCGATCTGGACAGTTGTCTGCGTCGTGCCGTGACCGATCGCTCCTGGCCGGACCCCAAACCTGAACTCGTCATCAGCGCAGGCGATCCGGACCATCCCGCCCTGGAAGGCGCCAGAGTCCTGGGCCATTCGGAACGACTTGAACGCGTGGTCGGGCATCTGATCCAGAACGGCATTGAAGCCGGCGGGTCGGAAGAACCCGTGCGCGTCATTCGTGGTCTTGAAGGCGATGCTGCCGTGATCCAGGTCATCGACAGCGGTTGCGGCATGAGTCAGCACTTCCTGGAGCATGAACTCTTCCGGCCGTTTCGATCGACGAAGGCGCATGGCATGGGCATCGGGGCCTTTGAAAGCCGTGAGTACATCCGCGAAATCGGCGGCGAACTCAGGGTCGTCAGCACCCCTGATCGGGGCAGCACATTCACCATCCGCCTCCCCATCTGCCGGGAAATGACATGAGCAGCGCCCGCCCCATCCTTCTGATGGTCGAAGACGATCGTGGTCTGCAAAAACAGATGCGATGGAGCTTCGATGCCTACGAGGTTGTCTTTGCTGAAGACCACGACAGCGCGCTCGCAGCCATCCGGCGTCACGATCCTGCCGTCATGACACTGGACCTTGGCCTGCCGCCCCATCCCGACACGACCGATGAAGGCTTTCGCATCTTGTCCGCCGCATTGGAGATCAAGCCAGCCCTCAAGGTGATCGCCCTGACCGGGCAGCATGATCGGGCCAATGCGCTGAGAGCGATTGGTCTGGGTGCGTACGATTTTTTTGCCAAGCCATTTGAGCCCGAGGTTCTGAGCCTCGTCATTGCGCGCGCCTTTCGACTCTCAGAGCTTGAGGCTGAAAACCAGCGACTCCTGCAGGTACAGGGCACCGAAAGCATTCCGGGGCTGATTTCCCGTGATCCCGTCTTGCTCAAACTGGCCCGACAGATCGAACGACTCGCGCCCACCCAGGCTGGCGTTTTGATCACCGGCGAATCAGGCACCGGCAAGGAAATCATGGCGAGGGCCTTGCACAGTGGGTCTAGCCGCAAGAGCAAGCGATTTGTTGCAATCAATTGCGCAGCCATTCCGGATGCCCTGCTCGAGTCCGAGCTCTTCGGCTACGAAAAAGGCGCTTTTACCGGTGCAGCCCGAACCACCCCAGGCAAAGTCGAGACCGCCGATGGCGGAACGCTCTTTCTGGATGAGATCGGTGATTTGCCCATGGCTCTTCAAGCCAAACTGCTGCGCTTTCTGCAGGAGCGCGTCATCGAACGCATCGGTGGCCGGCAAGAAATTCCAGTCGATGTCCGGGTGGTGTGTGCCACGCATCGGAATTTGCAGGAGCGCATTCAATCGGGCGATTTCAGGGAAGACCTTTATTACCGTCTGAGTGAAATGGTGCTTCATCTTCCGCCCCTGCGTGATCGAACCGGTGACCCCGCACTGCTCGCGCATGCGTTCGTTCAGCGATTTGGCGCGGCGAACGGACGCAGTCGATTGAAACTGAGCGAGGATGCGCTCGATGCGATCGCTCACCACGCCTGGCCAGGCAATGTGCGCGAGCTCGAAAACGCCATCAAGCGGGCCGTCATCATGGCCGACGGCGACAGCATCAAGGCAGATGACCTCGGTCTTGCCGTTGGCACCGAGGTCGTTGTGCCAACCCTGCGGGAGGTTCGTGATGAAGCCGAACGCAACGCTGTTCTGAAAGCAATGGCGCGATCTGACAACAACATCGTCCGTGCAGCGGAATTGCTTGGGGTCAGTCGCCCCACGCTCTACGACCTTCTGAACCGATTCGGCCTTCGATGAACATGATCATGAACAACCGCTTACCTCTGCGCATGGCCTGTATTGCGGGCGCGATCTCCGCAGCGCTTTTTCTCATTGCGTGTTCCGGCGGCAATTCAGAGGCACTGCTGGCCAAAGCGCAAACAGCGCTTGATCAGGAAGACCGCAAAAGCGCCGAGATTCACCTGAAGAATCTGCTTCAGTCTGACCCGCAGCATGTCAAGGGCCGGATGTTGCTTGCGCAACTGCATATGCAGGCCCGCGACGAACGCTCTGCAGCCAAGGAGTGGCAAAGAGCCCTCGACGCCGGGGCCGATGTAGAGACTGTCTTGCCGAAGCTCCTGGCTTCATTGCATGGATCGGCCAACTTTAAAGATATGATCGCGGCCGCCGATCGCTATCCCGTCAAGACCGAAAGTGCACGGGCTGAAGTCCTCTACTGGCGAGGGCAAGCGCTCTGGCAGGAACGCCAGCCCGATGAGGCTAAACAGCTGTTCAATGAAGCGCTCGCGGTTCGCACCGATCATCATCC
>JBKCEY010000201.1:0-9099 GCA_046304115.1 Burkholderiales bacterium
ATATCAGGTCGAGGCTGAACTGCTCTATGAGTTCCATCGGCAGGGTTCGGTCTCACCCGCCTATGGCTCGATCGTGGCCGGCGGCGCCAATGCCTGCGTACTGCACTACCGCGACAACCGGGCCACCCTGCGCGAGGGCGATCTGCTGCTGATCGATGCCGGTTGCGAACTCGAGGGCTATGCCTCCGACATCACCCGGACCTTTCCGGTGAGCGGGCGCTTCAGTGGCCCGCAGCGCACCCTCTACGACATCGTGCTCGCAGCGCAGTCGGCAGCCATCGAGGCCACTCGCCCCGGCTTGCGATTCAATGACCCGCATGATGCGGCAACACGGGTGCTCGCCCAGGGCATGATCGATTGCGGCCTGCTCCAGGGCTCGCTTGATGGCGTACTGGAGTCGGGCAGCTACCGGCGCTTTTACATGCACCGCACCAGCCACTGGCTGGGCATGGATGTGCATGACTGCGGTGAATACCGCGAGCCCGGCGAAGCCACCCAGGGTCCAGAAAAACCCTGGCGGATCCTGCGCCCGGGCATGGTGCTGACCATTGAGCCCGGCATCTACGTCCGCGCGGCAGACGATTTGCCACCAGCCTTTCACGATATCGGCATTCGAATCGAAGACGATGCTCTGGTGACACCGGAGGGCTGCCGTTTGCTGACCCGTGAGGTGCCTGTACAGGCTGATGAGATCGAGGCACTGATGCGGGACAAGCCGTGATGCAGGGCGTCCTTTACCGTTCATGACCTCATCGGGCACCCCGCTGCAGGAGCACGCCTGGGTCAGACTGCGTGGCAGCGGACCGGTGGCGCTGGCCTGCGCGCTGTTTCTGGTGCGACAGGGCATTCCTGCCTCGCGCATTGGGCTGGATGCCGGACAGCAGGACATTCCTGAGGCCTTGAACCACCGCATCCTGGCCTTGTCTGAAGGCAGCCTGCAGTTGCTGGACCGGGTCAGCGCGCGGCCCGTGGGCGGCTGCATTCAGCGGGTCGAGGTATCGATGCGAGGCCACTGGGGCAGCACGCGAATCCGGGCTGATGAACTCGGTGTCCCTGCGCTCGGACTGGTGGTGCGATACCCCGCGTTGATCAAGGCCCTGAGGCAGGCGGCAGCCTCTCATGCCTGGCAGGGTCATCGCGCCGATGATTCGCCCGCCTCGAGCAGGTCTGCCCGGTCGGGTGACCAGACGCCCCTGCTGATTCATGCGGAAGGCGATCCGGGTCAGGAGGCCCAGGTGCGTGAATTTGATCAGGCCGCCCTTCTCGCTGAAGTGAACGCCCCGCATGCCCCGGCTGATGCTGCAGGCAGCGCCCACGAAAAATTCACGGCTCATGGCCCTCTGGCGCTGCTGCCACTGGCCGAAACCGGACGATGGTCCATGGTCTGGTGCGATACGCCTGAGGCGGGTGAGCGTCGACTGCACGGTGATGATTCGAGTCTTGCTCGCGAGCTCAACCAGATCTTTGGCAACCGGCTGGGGCCCCTGTCGGTCCAGGGGCCACGACAACTGGCCCCCCTCATGCGCAAGGCTCGCACCGCCACCGCGGGCGATCATCATCAGGCCGAGATCTGGATCGGCAATGCCGCCCAGGCTCTGCATCCGGTGGCAGGCCAAGGGCTGAATCTGGGCCTGCGCGATGCCTTCGAACTTGCACAGCGCCTGGGTGAGGCCTGGCGGGCAGGGCTTGAAGCGAGATCCGTTGCCGCCCACTGGCCCGAGCAGCGCAAGCGTGATCGACAGGGATTGATCGCGCTCACCGACCTGATGGCGCGCAGCTTCACCTGGCCCGCCGCTCGCCCCCTGCAGTCGATCTTCCTGGGTTCGCTCGAAGTCATCGGTCCTGCCCGACGAGCACTCGCCCGAACGCTGATGTTCGGTCTGCGCTGATCATCAGATCGTTTTTCGCTAGAATCCGCCTCCCGCTGCGTTTTCTGTCATCGCATTCATGCTACTGGGCCCCTATCGCCTGCCCAACCCGGTGTTTGTCGCGCCGATGGCTGGAGTCACTGATCGACCCTACCGGCGTCTGTGTCGCCGACTGGGCGCGGGCTATGCGGTGAGCGAGATGGCCGCCTCCAACCCAAAGCTGTGGGCCACGGTCAAGACCTCCCGCCGAATCGATCATGCCGGTGAGCCTGGTCCTGTAGCGGTCCAGCTGGCGGGCGCAGATCCTCAGATGATGGCCGAAGCCGCGCGATTCAATGTCGATCGTGGTGCGCAGGTCATCGATATCAACATGGGCTGCCCCGCCAAAAAGGTCTGCAACGTCGCTGCAGGATCTGCCCTCATGGCCGATCAATCTCTGGCCCTGCGGATCGTGCAGGCGGTTGTTGCCGCAGTGAACGTCCCGGTGACCGTCAAGATGCGAACAGGCATCGACCGAGCCCAGCGCAATGCGGTGTCGCTCGCGCTCGGCATGCAGGACGCCGGCGCTGCGTTGATCACGGTGCATGGCCGCAGCCGGGCCTGCGCGTTTCAGGGTGAGGCGGAATACGACACGATTGCGCAGGTCAAGCAGGCTCTGCGCATTCCGGTGGTTGCCAACGGTGACATCGACAGCCCCGCCAAGGCTGCCTGGGTGATGGCCCGAACCGGCGCCGATGCGGTCATGATCGGCCGGGCGGGTCAGGGCAACCCCTGGCTCTACCGGCAGGTGGCTCATTTTCTGGCTCATGGTGAGTTGCTGCCTGCGCCATCCCTGTCCGAGATCCGTCAGGTGCTGCGCGAGCATCTCGAGGATCATTACGCCTTCCATGGGCCCGTCATGGGCCCGCGCATCGCGCGCAAACATATAGGCTGGTATGTCGGTCAGTGGGGCGATCGGGCTGGAGCCGATGCCAAAGCCTTGCTGGCTGCAGTCAATCAAGCCGAAGACCCTGAGCAGCAACTCCGACTGCTCGATGAATTCCTGTGTGCATCTGAAGATGAAATCGCTGTCCATTGACGAGGCGGTCACCCGCAATCTCGAGAAGTACTTTGTTGACCTCGGGGGCTCACGCCCGAGCGCCATTTACGACATGGTGCTCAGCGCGGTTGAGCGGCCCATGCTCGAAGTGGTCATGAAGCATGCTCAGGGCAATCAGCTGCGCGCCAGCGAGATGCTCGGCATCAACCGCAATACCCTGCGCAAGAAGCTGCAGACGCACGGCCTGCTTTGAGTCTGCATCAGCGGCCGCGTCGCATCGCTGTCTCCTGACACCCCCACACTGCTTCACGTCGCCTCACCCCGCCTGACCCCGCCTTACAACCTGATCCGATCAGGTCGCCACCAGCCCTCCAACGGAGCCCCTCATGCACCGCGTCACCCAGGCCCTGATCAGCGTTTCCGACAAGGAGGGCGTGGTCGAGCTCGCCACCCAGTTGCGTGCCCTGGGCATTCGGCTGCTGTCCACGGGAGGCACCGCCCTGCTGCTGCGTAACGCGGGCCTTGAGGTGCGCGATGTGGCCGATGTCACCGGCTTTCCCGAGATGCTCGATGGTCGGGTCAAGACCCTGCATCCCCGCGTGCATGGCGGACTGCTCGCCCGCCGGGATCTGCCTGCCCACATGCAGGCCCTGCAGGAGCATCAGATCGAGACGATCGATTTGCTGGTGGTCAATCTCTATCCCTTTGCGCAGACCGTGGCCCGTCCTGACTGCACGCTGGATCTGGCGATCGAGAACATCGATATTGGCGGACCGGCCATGCTGCGTGCAGCAGCCAAGAACCATGCCGGTGTTGCGGTGGTGGTTGACCCGTCCGACTATGCCCGCGTTCTCGCCGATCTGCGCAGCACAGGCGGGGTGGGCGATGCGCTTCGCTTTGAGCTCGCGCGCAAGGTGTTTGCGCACACCGCCCAGTACGACGGTGCGATCGCCAATTACCTCGGCACTGCGGCAGGCGCACCGCGACAGGGTGGTGAAGCACCCGGACCCTATCCCCAGACCTTCACGATGCAGTTCGAGCAGGTGCAGG
This sequence comes from Burkholderiales bacterium, assembly GCA_046304115.1. Classification (GTDB taxonomy): domain Bacteria; phylum Pseudomonadota; class Gammaproteobacteria; order Burkholderiales; family Burkholderiaceae_E; genus UBA4615. The sequence goes on from JBKCEY010000201.1 coordinate 3,958, forward strand.
GCATGCGCTATGGCGAGAACCCGCATCAGAGCGCTGCGTTCTACCGCGACCTGACGCCCGCTGCAGGCTCGCTGGCCCACTACCGCCAACTGCAAGGCAAAGAGCTCTCCTACAACAACGTGGCCGACAGCGATGCGGCCTGGGAGTGCGTCAAGGTCTTCGATGAGCCCGCCTGCGTGATCATCAAGCATGCCAATCCCTGTGGCGTGGCGGTGGCAGCCAATACGGCCGAGGCCTATCGCAAGGCCTTCACCACCGACCCGACCTCGGCCTTTGGCGGCATCATCGCCTTCAACCGTGTCCTCGATGGCGCAACCGCCGAGCAGGTGGCCAAGCAGTTCGTCGAGGTGCTGATCGCGCCGGGGTTTGAAGACGGGGCTCTGCGCGCCTTTGCGGGCAAACAGAATGTTCGACTGCTCGAAATTCCTCTGGCCAGCACCAGCAATCGCTTTGACCTCAAGCGGGTGGGCGGCGGCCTGCTCGTTCAGTCGCCCGATGAGCATCGCCTGACCGAGGCCGATGTCCGGGTGGTGACACGCAAGGCACCGACCCCACAGCAGATGCAGGACCTGCTCTTTGCCTGGAGGGTCGCGCAGTTCGTGAAGTCCAATGCCATCGTGTTCTGCGGCCAGGGTCAGACCCTTGGCGTGGGCGCGGGCCAGATGAGCCGGATCGACTCAGCCCGGATCGCCTCGATCAAGGCCGAGCATGCCGGACTCAGTCTTGCAGGATCTGCCGTGGCATCAGATGCCTTCTTCCCCTTCCGGGATGGCCTCGATGTCGTGGTTGATTCGGGAGCCACCGCCGTGATTCAGCCCGGTGGTTCGGTCCGCGATGACGAGGTGATCGCCGCGGCCGATGAGCGCGGGGTGGCCATGGTGTTTACCGGAGTGCGCCATTTCAGGCACTGAGTCCGAGCGCCCGGGCGGCTCGCAGCCTGCACCGGGTGCACAGACGCCGATCGAGAGCCCTGCGCGGCAGCGGATCCTCGGCATCGATCCGGGTCTGCGCATCACGGGTTTCGGTGTCATCGATGTCCTGCCGGGTCGCCGGCTGGTCTATGTCACCTCGGGAATCATCCGCGTCCCTGAGGGCGATCTGGCCAGCCGCCTGGCCCTGATCTTCAATCAGGTTCAGACCGTGATTACCCAGACCCAGCCGCAGGCCAGCGCCATCGAGAAGGTCTTCGTCAATGTGAACCCGGCCAGCACGCTGCTGCTGGGTCAGGCCCGCGGGGCCGCCCTGACGGCTCTGGCGGTCAGTGGACTGCCTGTTGCCGAATACACGGCCCTCCAACTGAAGCAGGCGGTGGTGGGCTATGGCCGGGCGGGCAAGTCTCAGATGCAGGCCATGGTGATGCGCCTGCTCGCTCTGCCGGGCGAACCCTCGCCCGATGCGGCCGATGCGCTGGCCTGCGCGATCTGCCATGCCCACGCGCAGGGGCAACACGCCCGGCGGGGTAGACTGCAGGCCTCATGATCGGTCGCATTTCCGGCACGCTGCTTGGCAAGGAACCCCCTCAGGTCCTGGTGGACGTCGGGGGCGTCGGCTATGAGCTCGACGTGCCCATGAGCACCTTCTACGACCTGCCGGGCCTGGGAGAAAAAGTCACCCTGCTCACCCATCTGGTCGTTCGAGAGGATGCTCACCTGCTGTACGGCTTTCTCACTCCAGACGAGCGCAGCGCCTTTCGCGAACTGATCCGGGTCTCGGGCATTGGTCCTCGCATGGCGCTGTCCGTGCTGTCCGGACTGAGCGTGAGCGACCTTGTCCAGGCCGTGTCTTTGCAGGAGTCGGGCCGCCTGGTGAAGGTGCCCGGCATCGGCAAGAAGACCGCCGAACGCCTGTTGCTCGAACTCAAAGGGCGTCTGGCCCAGGCCATAGGCCCGGGCAGTTCGGCCGCTGCGGTTGCTGCGGGCGATCAGTCAGCCGATGTCCTGCGGGCCTTGCTGGCGCTGGGGTATTCCGAGCGTGAAGCCACCGCGGCGGCACGCCAGGTGCCTGCCGGGACCGGTGTATCCGAGGGCATCAAGCAGGCCCTCAAGCTGCTGGCCCGCGGCTGAGGCGCTCATGATCGAACACGACCGTCTGATCACGCCGGCCGCCGCCTCGCCTTCGGAAGAAGCGCTTGAACGCGCTCTACGACCCAAGACCCTGGCCGATTACGTCGGGCAACCCCGGGTGCGCGAGCAACTCGAGATCTTCGTGACGGCGGCGCGCAACCGGCAAGAAGCGCTGGATCATCTGCTGCTCTTTGGCCCCCCGGGTCTGGGCAAGACCACCCTGGCCCATATCGTGGCGACCGAAATGGGCGTCAACCTGCGCCAGACTTCCGGCCCCGTCCTTGAGCGTGCCGGTGACCTCGCGGCCATCCTCACCAATCTCGAGAAGAACGATGTGCTCTTCATCGACGAGATCCATCGGTTGAGCCCGGTGGTCGAGGAGATCCTCTATCCCGCACTCGAAGACTTCCAGATCGACATCATGATCGGCGAAGGTCCTGCGGCGCGCTCGATCAAGCTCGATCTGCAGCCCTTCACGCTGGTCGGTGCCACCACGCGGGCCGGCATGCTCACCAATCCGCTGCGCGATCGCTTCGGCATCGTGGCCCGGCTCGAGTTCTATGACGTGGCCGATCTCACCCGGATCGTCACGCGTTCGGCCGGGCTTTTGCAGGCCCCAATCGATGAACAGGGCGCGCGCGAGATTGCCCGCCGCTCGCGCGGCACGCCACGCATTGCCAATCGTCTGCTGCGGCGTGTGCGCGACTATGCCGAGGTCAAGGCCTCGGGGCATATCGATGCGAAGGTCGCCGATGCGGCACTCACCATGCTCGATGTCGATCCGATCGGGCTGGACACCATGGATCGTCGACTGCTCGAGGCGATCATTCACAAGTTTTCGGGTGGGCCGGTGGGCGTGGATAACCTCGCTGCCGCAATCGGCGAAGAACGCGAAACCATCGAAGACGTTCTTGAGCCCGACCTCATCCAGCAGGGCTACCTGCAACGCACCCCGCGCGGGCGGATCGCGAGCCCTGCGGCCTGGCGTCATTTCGGGCTGGCTGCACCTACCGCTTCCGGTGCGGGCAGCCTGTTCGACGGATCCTGATGCATGCGTGAACCCATCGATACCCGAGAGTTCGTGATCCGTCTGGTCGAGGCCACACCCCGCACCTGGGTCACCACCCTGCTCGTTGCGCTCAACGTGGGGGTGTGGGGACTGAATCTGCTCGATGGCCTGTCGCCGCTGTCCCCTCAACCCCAGCAGTTGCTCAACTGGGGCGGCAACTTTCTGCCGGCCACTGTGGAGCAACCCTGGCGCCTGATCACCGCGATGTTCCTGCATGGCGGCCTCATTCACCTGGGCTTCAACATGTGGGCGCTGTGGGATACCGGTCGGCTGGCCGAGCGGTTTTACGGTAACGGCCAGATGCTGCTGATCTACCTGGTCTCGGGGGTTGCCGGATCCATGGCGAGCCTGTTCTTTGCGGCCAGCCGGTCTGTCTCGATCGGTGCGTCGGGGGCCATCTTTGGCATCGTGGGTTGCCTGCTGGCAGCCATCTTCACCAAGTCCAACAAGCTTCCACCCGAACTCGTACGATCGATACGCTCATCCATGCTGGGCTTTGTGGGCTACTCGCTCGTGATGGGTTTCGTGGTGGGCTTCATCGACAACGCAGCCCATATCGGCGGCCTGGTGGGCGGCATGCTCATGGGCCTTGTACTGGCCGAAAAATTCGATCCCGATGAATTCAGGCGGCAGGCCCCTGTGCGCATCTTCGCAGCGCTCGCTCTGGCCCTGCTGATGCTCGGGCTGGCCTGGTTCTCGATCCGTTAATTTCGACGATACGCCACAGGACGTTCACGCCTTGAACCACGACATGTCGATCCTCTCGCTGGTGCTCAACGCCAGCCTGCTGGTGCAGGCCGTGATGGCCGGCCTGGTGGCCATTTCCATCGCCTCCTGGACCGTCATCTTTCGCAAGCACTTCCAGATCCGGGCCGCACGCGCGGCCACCAACGCGTTCGAGACCGAATTCTGGCGCGGGGCGGATCTGAACCAGCTCCTTGACCAGGTCAGCAGCCAGCGAGGCAAACAGGGGCCACTGGCCCGCATCTTCGAGGCCGGCATGCGCGAGGCGATCAAGGTGCGCCAGCAGCGGCCCACCGATGCGGGTGCTCTGCTCGAGGCCGCACGGCGCGCCATGCGGGCAAGCTATCACCGCGAGATGGATGACCTTGAGGCGCAGTTGGCCTTCCTGGCTTCAGCGGGTTCGGTCAGCCCCTATGTGGGTCTGTTCGGAACGGTATGGGGCATCATGAATTCATTCCGGGGTCTGGCCAACGTCAAGCAGGCCACCCTCGCCGCTGTGGCACCCGGTATTGCCGAGGCACTGGTCGCCACCGCCATCGGTCTTTTTGCCGCCATTCCGGCAGTCGTGGCCTACAACCGCTTTTCCTATGACATCGAGCGGCTGTCCAACCGGTTCGAGACCTTCATGGAAGAGTTCTCGAACATCCTGCAGCGCCAGGGCCGCTGAGGGAGGCGCCCGAGATGCCTTCCGTTTCCAGTGGCCGCGGACGTCGACGTCGACCCGTCAGTGACATCAATGTCGTGCCTTACATCGATGTGATGCTGGTTCTGCTGGTGATCTTCATGGTCACTGCGCCCATGCTGCCCCCGGGTCAGATCGACGTGCCCAGTGCAGGGCAAAGCAACACCACGCCCGATTCCCTGGTGGAGATTCGCCTGCAGGCCGGCGGCGAAATGCGCATGGTCACGCGCAACATGCCCCGCCAGTTTGACCGTGCCGTAGGCAAGCGCGACCTTGCACCGGTGCTGCGCGAACTGGGCGAGCCGGCTTCGCTGGCCGTGCTCATCGCGGCCGACCAGAAGATTCCGTATGGCGAAGTGGTCGAGGTCATGAACGCCGTTCGTGCCGCAGGAGCCACCCGGGTGGGCCTCATGGTCAAGGGACCTGGCAGCTGAGCATGTCACAGCCGCCCCGACCGCCCCGACCGCCCGGCCGTACAAGGGCCCTGGTGCTGGCCATCCTGATGCACCTCATGCTCTTTGCCCTGCTGTTCGTCGGGCTCAAGTGGCAGACACGTCCCGATGATGTGGTGCAGGCTGAGCTCT
>JBKCEY010000202.1:0-2003 GCA_046304115.1 Burkholderiales bacterium
CGTCATGGGCCTCAAATCCCCAGAAGTGGGTGCCCATCCGACCGAAGCCCGTCTGGACCTCATCGCAGATCGTGACGCCCCCGGCAGCGCGGGCGATCTTGAATGCTTCACGCAGATAGCCCTGGGGCATGGGCATCACCCCGCCAAAGCCCTGAATCGGCTCGACGATCAGTCCGGCGATGCGCCCGCAGGTCGAGGCGAAGATCGTGCGCTCGAGCTCCTTGAGGTAGGGCTCGATCCCCGCATCGGGCCCGAAGGCGCCCTTGTACTGATCGGGATGCATGGCATGAACAAACCCTTGCATGGCTGCCGTGACCGGTCTGCAGCTGGCAAAGGCCGCACTGCCCGATGCACCGAAGTGCAGCCCGTGATAGGCATTGCGCAGAGCGACCAGCTCGAAATGCCCGGTGTGGGCGCGGGCCATCGCAAACGCAAGGTCGATGGCCTCGGCGCCGCTGTTGACCAGATGCACCACCCAATCCCCTTCGGCAGGCATTCGCGCCACAAGCTCTTCGGCATAGGCGGCGGGCTCCTCGCTGTAGAACAGGGTCGTGCAATGCTGCATGCGCTGCATCTGCGCCTGAACCAGGGCCAGTGTCACGGGATGACCGAAGCCCAGGCTGATACACACGTTCTGAGCCGTGCAATCGAGGTAGCGCTTTCCGGCGTCATCCCAAACATGACGGCCCTGCGCCTGCGTGAGCACCATGGGATCACCGGGGTAGATCGGAAAGGTGCGCAAGGAGCCACTCAGAAACCGGTCTCTTCGGGCGAGCAGATCGGCATGATCAGGGGCGTCGGTTGTGGGTACGGTACGACGGGCAGCACGGGCATTCACGGGTTTCTCCATTCTTCAACGGGCATGACAGGCCACCCGGGTCTCGCCCAGGTCCTTCAGGTCGGGAACCGACTCGGCACAGACCGCGCGAGCCTCGGGGCAGCGGGTGTGAAACGGGCACCCAGCCGGGGGGGAAAGGGCTGAGGGCGGCTCACCGCGCAGCACAGCCATCGGCGCAACCTCACCGGTGGTCTGCAGGTGTGGGCTCGCCTGAAGCAGGGCCTGCGTGTAGGGATGGGCCGGCGCAGCAAAGAGCTGGGCAGCCGGGGCCATCTCGACCGGGCGGCCCATCAGCAGCACCAGCACATCGTGGGCGAGTTGCTCGACCACCGCCAGGTTGTGCGAGATGAAGACCCAGGCCGTGCCGAGTTGATCCTGCAGATCCATGAACAGATTGAGGATCTGGGCCTGCACTGACACGTCCAGAGCCGAGACGGGCTCATCGGCCACGACGACCGAGGGCTCCAGCATGAGCGCCCGCGCGATCGCAATCCGCTGACGCTGTCCGCCGGAAAACATATGCGGATAACGCGCGGCGTGAGCAGACGACAGACCGACCCGATCCAGCAGATCCATCACCCGCTCGCGGCGCTGGGCCGAACCCAGCCTGGCCTGGATCTGCAGTGGCTCTTCAAGAATGGCGGCAATGGTCTTGCGCGGGTTGAGCGAGGCAAAGGGATTCTGAAAGACCATCTGAACCCGGCTCTGCAGGGCCTTGCGAGGCACGGAAGGATCATCGGTCCATTGACCTTCGAGGGCGATTCGCCCCGAAGCGGGTTGCTCGATCAGGGTGAGCAGACGAGCCAGGGTGGTCTTGCCGCTGCCCGACTCCCCCACGACGGCCAGCGTGCGTCCCGACTCGAGCCGCACGCTGACAGGTCTGAGCGCATGAAGGGTCTGCGCTCGGGACAGCCATCCTGCCGGTCGGACCGGATAGTGCTTGCTGATCGCCTCGGCCTGCAGGGCCAGCGGGATCGACCCGTGCGCGCGGTCTCCCTTCGGCTCAGCGCGCGCGGCCTGATTCGCGTCCGGAATCGGACCCCCACCTTGATTCGCGACAGGGTTCGTGGTGCCACCCAAGCTCATGAACCCCTCCGCGCAATGCCTTCGGGCTCGACCTGATGACAGGCCAGCACTGCGCCGGTGCTGATGCGCCGCAGCGTGG
>JBKCEY010000203.1:0-298 GCA_046304115.1 Burkholderiales bacterium
GCACCTGCCCACCGAGACCGTAGCCTTCGCCGCACTGTGTACCGAACTCGGCGTCGCCGATCCTGCAGCACTCGAGCATCCAGCCATCAAGCAGAGCCTGCGCGACAATACCCAGGCTGCAATCGATGAAGGCCTCTTTGGCGTTCCGAGCCTGCAGATGGGTCACGAGATCTACTGGGGCTTTGACATGACCGATGCCGTGATCGCGCGTCTGAAGGGAGACCCGGTTTTTGACTCGCCCCTCATGCAGCGCGCGGGTGAACTGCCCGATGGCGTGCAGCGGCTGGCACGCACTGGC
>JBKCEY010000204.1:0-8208 GCA_046304115.1 Burkholderiales bacterium
GCCCTGGCCTCGCCAGCGGCCACGATTGCGGGGCTGATGCGCACCCTGGAGTGCGCCGCGCAGCACTGGGGCGCACGCACGGCAGTCAACTTTCCATCGGTTTCAGTGACCGTTGGCGAAATGGCACAGGCCCTGCGTGCCGTGGGTGGCGCATCGGCCCACGGCCTGCTCACCTGGAACCCTGATCCCGCGATCGAGCGGCTGGTGGGGAGCTGGCCCGGGCGCTTCCGTACCGATCGGGCCCAGAACCTCGGCCTTCCTCAAGACCCCGACTTTGAATCGGTGATCCGCGACTACATCCGCGAAAACCCTTCTGCGGTGGCCTGATCATGCTGCTGGGCTGCATTGCCGATGATTTCACGGGCGCTACCGATCTGGCCAACAACCTCGTTCGCCAGGGCATGCGGGTCATCCAGACCATCGGCGTGCCCGACCGCCCCCTGAGCAGCATCGAGCCGGGCGGTATCGATGCGGTGGTGGTCGCACTCAAGAGCCGCACCACACCGGCCACGCAGGCGATCGGCGAGTCACTCGCCGCCCTGCGCTGGTTGCAGGCCGAGGGCGCCCAACAGATCTACTTCAAGTACTGCTCCACCTTCGACAGCACGCCAGCGGGCAACATCGGCCCGGTCACCGAAGCCCTCATGCAGGCCCTGGGCACCGACTTCACCATGGCCACACCGGCCTTTCCCGACAACGGGCGCACCGTCTTCAAGGGCCATCTGTTCGTGGGCGATGTGCTGCTGAGCGACAGCGGCATGCGCGATCATCCGCTCACCCCCATGACCGATGCCAATCTGGTCCGCGTGCTGCAGGCGCAATGCAAAGCCCGCGTGGGCCTGATCGATCACCGCACGGTTGCCGGCGGCGCTGCGGCGATTGAAGCCCGCATACAGGCCTTGCGGGAGCAGGGAGTGTCGATTGCGATTGTGGATGCGGTCAGCAACGATGATCTTTTCGGCATCGGGCAAGCCGTCCGTGCACTGCCTCTGGTCACCGCAGGGTCTGGCGTAGCCATCGGGTTGCCCCGCAATTTCGGGATTCAACCCTCGAGCGAGGCGGCGTATCTGCCTCGTGCGCTTGGGCGCAAGGCCATTGTGGCGGGCAGCTGTTCGCAGGCCACCCAGGCCCAGGTGAGCGACTTCAAGGCGCGCGGCGGCGCCTGCTTCGAGATCAATCCTCTGGCACTCGCGGAGGGTGAGCACGCCCTGCAGCGCGAAGTACAAGTGGCTCTGCAGTGGGCCCACGAGCAATGGCGACAGCAGGAACAAAGGCAGCCGCAAGAGCCCGTTCAAGGACACGAGCACAGGCACGGACAAGATGCCCAGGCGCCGATCCTGATCAGCTCGACCAACACCCCCGAAGCTGTGCGCCTCGTGCAGCAGCAGCTCGGTGTGGAGCGGGCTGGCGCCCTCGTCGAAAAAGCCCTGGCCCTGATCTGCAGTGAGCTGGTTCACGCCGGTGTGCGTCAGCTGGTGGTCGCCGGTGGCGAAACCTCAGGGGCCTGCGTTCAGGCACTGAAGATTCCCAGTCTTCGCATCGGCGCACAGATCGATCCCGGCGTGCCCTGGTGTCATGCCCGGACCCACGACGGCATCGAGCTGCACCTGACCCTGAAGTCCGGCAATTTCGGCGGTCTCGCGTTTTTTTCGCAGGCCTTCGACCGGCTCAACGACGATCACCCTGCCATCCAGGAAGACGGTATGGCCGAGCCACGTTCCACACCGGCGCAAGGCGCGGCATGACCCAGAATCAACTGCGCGAAGAGATCTGCAGGGTTGGCGAGAGCCTGTTCGCCCGCGGCTATGTCCATGCCACTGCAGGCAACATCAGTGTGCGCCTTCAACCGGAGCAGGGAGGCGGCTTTCTCATCACGCCAACCGACGCCTGTCTGGGCCGACTTGATCCCGCGCGGCTGTCGCATGTCGATGATCAGCTCAACGCCCTGAGCGGCGATCGACCCAGCAAGACCATCGTGCTGCACCAGCGCATCTATCAGGCAGCGCGCGGCTTCGATCCCACAACCCGCTGCGTCATCCATACCCACAGCACGCACTGCGTGGCGCTGAGCCTGGGTGGCGCGCCGGCGCCCGGCCAGGAGTGGCTGCCTCCCATCACGCCCTACTTCGTGATGAAGGTCGGGCATGTGCCTCTGATCCCGTATCACCGGCCAGGCGATCCTGCCGTGGCTGATCGAGTGCAGGAGGCCATCCTGCACTGGGGCGAACGCGGCGCGCCGCTGCGCGCGGTGATGCTCGAGCGGCTGGGCCCCAATGTCTGGCACGACAGTCCGCATACCGCGATGGCGGTACTTGAAGAGCTCGAAGAAACCGCTCGCTTGTGCCTGATGAGCCGCACGGCAGGCAGCCCACCCAAGCCGCTGGACAACCAGCGCATCGACGCGCTTCGCAACGCCTTTGGAGCCCGCTGGTAACGCCACAACGCAAGTCAGGCAGGCAACTAAGGCCCGCACGAGCCGGAAGCTCGTGGCCGGTTTGCTAATGCGAAGTTGAGCGAATCTGTGCGAGGACCTTGTCGCGCACTTGTTCCCTCTGTGTCTTGCCCATTACGTTACGAACGACCGAATCGATTGCAAAAATTCGAGACGGGGCCTTTGCACCGAACTGTTTCCTTGCAGTGGCAAGCAGCTGACCAACATCAATCTCATGGTCGACGACAACTGCTGCCCAAATTTGCGGAAGTCCGTCCGTACCTGAGATGGAAAAAGCGGCGGCATCACGAATACCTGGCTGATCAGCAAGAAACTCATCAATGATGACGGGGTTGACCTTCGAGCCTCCCAGATTGATCAGCTCTGCATCACGCCCGGTGATCAGCAGGACGCCCCCATCCACAAAGCGCCCTCGATCGCCGGGATAGAACCAACCATCGCGAAACGCCTCTTGGGTTCCCTCTGGATCGCCCAGGTATTCGGTTGCCATGCCCAAGGTACGGATTCGAATCGAACCGTCCTGGCCCTCCGGTACCGGAGTGCCGTTCTCATCGACCAACTCGACTTCGGCCCCTGGCACCACCAAACCGGCACAACCGCTGTACTTCTCGAGCATCAGAGGGCTGGCAGCAGTCACCATGCCAGCCTCTGTGGATCCGTAAACCCCTTCAAGGGAGGGAAGAAGGCGGGCCCGTATTCTCTGAGCCAGACTTTTTGGCATGACCGCACCTGCGAATGCCAGGCTCTTCAGGCTGAACAGACGGGTCGTGCGACCTTCAAGATGCTGAACCAATGCGCCCAGCTGCACGGGGGACGCCAGAAGATTGGTGACTCCTGTCAGCTCGATGGATCGCTCAACCGCCAAGGGAGTGAACGCAAAAACCAGTGGCTTGCCTTTGACGATGCAGTTGAGCGCGCTCTGATAGCCCCCGATCGTGCTGACGGTCATCATCGAGAGCATGGGGCCCGACAACTCGGTTCCGGAGGCTGACCAGATTCTTTCCCGACTCATTTGAAACGTGAGCGGAATGGCCTTGGCCTCACCAGTCGTACCCGAAGAGGCCACGATTCTTACGAAAGCATCGGGTCCCCCGAAGGCATTGGGCAAAATATCCTGAGCCCCGCTGAACGATTCCGTGAGCCAATTTGCATCGACCTGTACAACCGGCGTGCGGCTCATGAAAGGCGTCATTCGATCCGTGACATACACGTCCAGGGGCATTCCTGGAGGCATGGGATCGTAGTTCGGATGAGCGGAGCAGCTGGCTGCGCCCTCATGCATGACCGCGAGAGTCAACACCCAGTGCAGCACGGGATCGGTAATGTAGATGGAAATCGTCTGGCCGCTGCACACGCCCTGTCGGCGCAGTCTGGCGGCGCAATTTCGCACCGCACCCATCAGGTCGGAAAAGCTCAGGATGCGCCCACCGAACACCAATGCAACCGCGTCGGCGTTGTAGCGTGCCCGATAACTCAGGTATTCAATTGGATTTTTCATCGGTGTATGAATGAAAAAAAGCCGGTGTGAAAACACCGGCTTGTCTTGCAAAAGTACGATCAGACCGTGAAGAGTTGGGCAGCGTTTGCTTCCAGGTCAGCCTCGCTCCATCCCACCACGGTAATCGAATTGCCATCGCCAAAGTCGATGAGCGCATCGCTGCCGTTGTCGACAATGAGGTCGTCCAGGTCGGACAGCGCCAGGCCCATCGCAGACAGATCGATACGGTCGCCATCTTGGAGGCGAAGGTCCCCGATCACGTCATTTCCGTTGCCAGCCGAGAACGAGAACACATCTCGTCCACCAACAAAAACCGGGACGGGGTCAGTCAAGCTCGGGGGAGTGGCAAGACCGTCCACAAAGGTGGGATCCCCGATGACGGCGTAACCATCACCCTCGAGCACCGTGTCTCCGAACATGAGGTCATCGCCACCCTGGCTGACCAGAACATCATTGCCGAAGGTCGATTCAGATGCCGCGAGATATCCATCGCCCAGCATCACGTTCAACGACCCCTCACCGCCACCCACAAGGTGATCATTACCCATGACGCCTGCAGCAATGTAGCCATCACCTGCCATGAGGTTGAAGGCATCGTCGCCACCCTGAAGGTGATCCCGGCCTCCTTCGCCCAGCATCAGGAGACCGTCACCAACCATGAGGTTCAACGAATAACCGTCGCCGGTACCATCACCACCCCTCAGGTGATCGTCGCCCCCAACCGCTCCCAGCATGGCGTAACCATCGCCGATCAGGAGGTTGAGGGATTCGTCGCCACCGGTCAGGTGATCCTTGCCACCGGCAGCCTCAACCATCAGATAGCCATCTCCGGCCAACAGGTTGACCGCAGTATCACCGCCCTGCAGATGGTCATGACCACCGACAGCGTCGGCAACCACAGCGTAACCATCGCCGATCAGCAGGTTGATGGCAAAGTCGCCACCCGCCAGATGATCGTTGCCGCCGCGCGCGCTATCTGCAAGAACGACAGCATCGCCAAGCGCCAGGTTGTAACCGTCGACTCCCCCTTCAAATCGATCGTTGCCGCCAAGCGTTCCAGCGTTTTCCATGGCGTAGCCGTCGCCATAAAAGGTATTGGAGCCGCCGTCTCCGCCATAAAACACGTCATTCCCGCCGATGGCTCCACCTGACATGGTTCCGTCGGTATCGCCCCAAGCGATGTTGTCCTGGCCATCACCGCCATAGAACGTGTCATTTCCGCCAATCGCTCGGGAACTGAAATTTGCTCCGGCATCGCCAACCGCAGCAACACCGTCCTGCAACTGGATTTTGTCGTTCGCGTACTTGACCGTCTTGGTCGCTGGCTTTGTAGCAATGGCTGGCATGCGAATTCCTGGTTTGAACGTAATGGATACGTGAAGGGAAGGTCACCTGACGGCCCAGATCGTCCGCCGGGCGGACAGCACTGGAGTCAGGTCAAGATTGGACTTGCCGGCGGAGCATACCCCGCAAGCTGTGACGATCAGACTGCCAAGATGCCTCTCTAAGGGGTCGCATCGACACAAATGACAACAACGACATCATTGTTTGCAATCCCGATCAGGTTGTGCCCAGCGCGAAACATCTTGAGGAGATAAATCGAGCACGAGAGACAAATCATTGGCAAACTCTGCGCCCTTCATTGACCACTCAGTTGCCCAGCATGGGCGTGCGAGGTTCCTACGCAATGCCGAACCCTCTGGCTACAAAAGACAGAGCTGCGCTCACCCTCGCCAGACAAGCGATCTCGGCCTGCCAGGGACATCTTTGGGTCGCCTTGTTCATCAGTCTGCTGATCAACGTCCTGATGCTGGTTCCACCTCTGTACATGCTTCAGATCTACGATCGTGTATTGCCGAGTCAGAACATCGAGACACTCCTGATGCTGAGCCTGATCTGCATCGGTCTACTCGCGGCGCTCGGTGTCTTTGAATGGCTGCGCTCGAAGATCCTGTCACGGGCAGCGCTACGATTTGACCAGACCCTGTCCCGACCGGTTGTCAATGCTGCGTTCTCCTCTCGTCTGGCCAGGCGTGATGAACTGCACGGCACGGCAGTTCAGGACCTCGATACCGTGCGTCAGTTCATCCAGGGCAGGGGGATCATCACGCTGTTTGATGCTCCGTGGATACCCATCTTTCTTTTCACGGTCTTCCTGATCGATCCGTGGCTTGGATGGGTCGCGACCGGTGGCACATTGGCGCTTCTGGCGCTGGCAGCACTGACCGAAGTCATCTCACGAGGGCCTCTGCAGCGATCACAAACGGCCAATGTCAAGGCGCGGCGCCTGCTGGATGGGCAACTCGCTCAGGCTGAGGTCATCCAGGCCATGGGAATGAAAGCGAAGGTAGCCGCCATATGGGGCAGGATTCACTCGCGGGGTCTGACCGAGGCTGAAGAAGCCCTCGAACGCATTTCCGGAGTCAACGCCTGCAGCAGATCTCTGAGGATCATTCTGCAATCAGGCGTTCTTGGCGTTGGCGCCTACGCAGCCATCGAAGGCCGGATCACTCCCGGAATGATGATCGCCGCCTCGATCCTGGTCGGCAGAGCGATGGCGCCCATGGAGTTGCTGATTGGTCACTGGCGAGGCCTTCGTCAGACACAGTCAGCATGGCGTCGTGTGGATCATCTGCTGCGGCTGCATCCTCAGCCAACATTTTCAACGCGACTGCCGCGTCCTGAGGGTGACCTGAGGATCGAGCAGCTGGCGGTGTCGCCCCCAGGGTCGCAAAAAATCGTTTTGCAGAATGTCAATCTGACGGTCCCGAAAGGAGCGATCGTCGCGATCACGGGCTCGAGCGGCTCCGGAAAATCAACCTTGCTCAGAGCTATCGCTGGGGTCTGGCCTCTGCGGGCAGGAAAAATCCGAGTTGACGGAAACGAGATCAGTCATTTTGATCCGAGCGATCGTGGAAGCTGGATCGGATATTTGCCTCAAGACATCGAACTGATTGAAGGTACGGTTGCCGACAATATTTCGCGATTCACAGAATCGACATCGGAGCGTGTCCTGCAGGCTGCCCGCGACGCGGGTGCGCACCAGATGATTCAGAACCTCCCTCGGGGTTACGACACTGAGGTTGGCCCCAATGGCGAGGACTTATCAGGGGGTCAGCGCCAATTGATCGGCCTGGCGCGAGCCTTGTTCGGACATCCAAGCCTGGTCATCCTTGACGAACCCGACTCCAATCTTGATGAGTCTGGCGACAAAGCGCTTGTCTCGGCGCTGTCGGGATGCCGCCAGCGCAAGACGACTGTTCTGATCGTCAGCCACAGACCCCGGATCCTGGATCAGGTCGATCATGTGATCCGCATCGACAACCTTGATGGGCGCCGATCGGTCGCTGATCAACCTGAAGCCAAGCAAGGATCGCCGGTCTTGCCCGAACGCGTTGCTGCCTCTCCAATCGTCGCGCCGAGCACCCCGAATGGGTTGGGAACAGCCGGTCTTCTCAAGCCCTATTCGGCAACAGGCCCAGAAGCATGAACGAGCACGATACGACCGAGAACGACCTGCCGCCTAGCGGATATCAGGGTATTTTCAAGGTGGCAGCCGCATTGACCGCCCTCAGTGCAGCGGTGTTTCTGCTCTGGGCCACGACAGCGCCTCTGGACGAGGCCCTCACGGCCCAAGGAACGGTCGTGGTCTCCGGTTACCGCCAGGCGGTACAGGCGCCTCAGCTCGCAACAGTCGCGAGAGTTTTGGTAAAAGAAGGCGTGACGGTCAAGCAGGGGCAAGCGGTCGTGCTCTTCGATACGGCCCGGATCGAGACCGAGCTCGAACTCGCGCGGACCCAATGGATCGGTGCATTAGCGATCGAAAGCCGGCTAACCGCCGAGCGAAATGCTCAAAGCGATATTTCTTTTCCAGCTGAACTGCTTCGCACGAATGCCGAACCGCGAACAAGCCGGATCATGTCGCAGCAGCGCGAACTGCTCCGTGCTCGCCAGGCTGCGCAACGGGCGGAGCTCGCAACGTTGCAGCAGTCGATCAACACACTCGGCGAGCAGGTCAAGGGTGCCGAAAACCTCCTGACAACCCAGAGGCTTCAGATGCGTCTGCTCCAGGAGCAGTTGACCAGCGAACGCACGCTGGCCAATCAGGGGTTCATTCCTCGCAACCGAGTACTCGAACTGGAGCGAACCTCGGCACAGATCAGTTCAGGTCTCGAGGAAACCCAATCCCTCGCAGCACGTCTGACCAATCAGCAGATCGAGATCAGAAGCAGGATCCAGCAACGCGAGAGGGAGACGA
>JBKCEY010000205.1:0-5366 GCA_046304115.1 Burkholderiales bacterium
ACGGCGACCGCCTATCGGGGCAACCCGGTGGCGGTCGTTTTGCATGGGCGGGTCTGACTCAGTACGGCAGCACTGCGCCGTTGTAGACCCGAACCCGCTGGCCCGGCCTGACCTGCGGCGGCTGGCTCACGCGCAGCGTGCGGTCGATACCGTCATCGAAGCGGATCACGATATCCCAGACCATTGCCGCGTTCTGCTGGGCGGCCGAGGCTCCCGCAACCGTGCCCGCTGCTGCGCCGACTCCGGTCATGATGCTGCGCCCGCGACCCCCGCCAAACAGGCTGCCGATCGCGGCACCCATGAGCGCACCACCCACCTGGGTTGCGGCCGAGGTAGTCGGATCGACATGGCGTGATTCCTGGATGGCCAGTACCTGGCCCGTACCGGTGAGACCGGCGCCGGGCGGTGTGACGGCACAGGCGGTCATGGACAAGGCAGCCACCAGCAGCAGGACACGGCCGAACAGGGAGCGAAACAGGGAGGTCATGACGGACTCCACACAAGGAGAAAGCGAATCACACCAGTGTAGCGCTCTGGGTCCGTCGTATGCTGCAGGCTGATGACGATCCGGAATGTCACCATGACTGCTCTGCCCGACCTCAGCGCGCACGAACTCTCCCAGGCCTACGCGGCCGGCCGTCTCTCGCCTGTCGAGGTCACCGAGGCCGCGCTGTCCCGCATCGATCAATGGGAGCCCAGCATCAACGCGATGTATCTCATTCATCGCGAACGCGCCATGGCGAACGCCCGGCAGAGCGAGGCGCGGTGGCGGGCAGCTCAGCCTCTATCGGCACTCGATGGGGTACCCATCACGATCAAGGAGAACCTCTACACCGCCGGTGATCCTGCGCCGATCGGCAGCGCCGCAGCCGATCCGGTGCCCATGCCGGACGACTCGCCGGTGGCGGCACGGGTACGAGAGGCAGGCTGTGTGCTGCTCGGCAAGACCACCATGCCCGACCTGGGCATGCTGTCCTCCGGACGGTCGTCCTTTCATGGCACAACCCGCAATCCCTGGCGACTCGACCTCAACCCGGCGGGCTCTTCGTCCGGCGCGGGCGCGGCGGGTGCTGCGGGCTACGGCCCCTTGCATGTCGGCACCGACATTGGCGGCTCCATCCGGCTGCCCGCGCATCATTGCGGCCTGTTCGGGCTCAAGCCCAGCCTGGGTCGGGTGCCGATCAACCCGCCTTATGTTGGCCGTGTGGCGGGTCCCATGACCCGCAGCGTGCGCGACGCGGCACTGCTCATGAACATCATCAGCCGGCCCGACGCCCGAGACTGGATGAGCCTGCCTGCGCACAATACCGACTATGCGGCAGGCCTCGAAGGCCTGCCCCTGCAAGGACTGAAGATCGGGCTCTGGCTCGATGCGGGTGCGGGCCTGCCTCTGGAGGCGCCCGTGCGCGAGGCCGTCAACCAGGCAGCGCTGGCCCTGCAGACCCAGGGGGCAATCGTGACACCCATGCCCACCTTCATGACACCCGAGATGCTGGATGGCGTTTGCGCCTTTCTGGAGGCGCGCTCCCAGCGCGATGTGGCGGCCATGACCGCGCAGCAGCGCGACAAGCTCCTGCCCTATATCGTGCACTGGGCCACCTGGCGCGCCGGCCAGTTCAGCGGCTCGGATGTGATGGGTGCATGGGGCTCACTCATGGCGATGCGCGAGGCGGCCGTGCGTGCGGTAGGCGCCTTTGATTTCGTGCTGGCTCCCACCGCTCCGGTGCTGTGCTACAGCGCGCAGGCCCATGGCCCGACCGATGATCCACAGCGCGCGCTCGAGCATATTGCCTACACCGTGGCCTTCAACATGAGCGAGCAGCCCGCAGCCTCGATCAACTGGCATCACACCCGCGAGGGCTTGCCGGTGGGCGTTCAGCTGGTGGGGCAGCGATTCGATGACCTGGGTGTCCTGCGTCTGGCCCGCGCCATCGAAGGGCTCAGACCCGCGCAGAAAGACTGGCCGCAAGCCTGAGTCGAGCCTGCGCGCGTGCGCCAGGACTCAAGCCTGGGGCCGGCGTCGATACATGCCCCAGCCCTTGAGGGTCATGACCGTGACATCGTCCTGGTTGAGCACCTCCTGCAGGAACTGCACCATGCCCCGGTCAGGCTTGCTCTGGGATGCGCGCGAATCGATCACCGTGACCTGCATGCGCAAGCGATCGCCAGGGCGCACCGGTCGCAGCCAGCGCAGTTCATCGATGCCCGGCGAGCCCATGCTGGCCTGCGTCGAGATGTAGTGATCCACCATCATGCGCATCGCCATGCTGGCGGTGTGCCAGCCGCTGGCAATGATGCCGCCGTAGATGGATTCGCGCGCCGCCTGTGCATCGAGATGAAAGGACTGGGGGTCGAATCGCCCTGCAAAGTCCAGCACCTCGGCTTCGCTGACCCGGGTATCGCCGAATCGCGCGGTCTCGCCCACGACATAGTCCTCGAACCAGCGCTCGCGATAGGGCACGCTCGATGCAGGGGTGGACGAGGATTCGGAAGGTGTTTCGTGCGGGGGCATGGGTCGCTCCAAACTGCCTACAATAGCCGATGACTGTTTCAGCCACGACACCATGACCGAATCGCTGCAGCGACCGGTGCGCCTGGACAAATGGCTCTGGGCGGCGCGTTTTTTCAAGACCCGCAGCCTCGCCCAGGATGCGATCGAGCAGGGCCGTGTGCGCGTCGCTGAGGAGCGGGTCAAGACGGCACGTCTGCTGCGCGTGGGCGAGCGGGTCAGCATTCGCATCGAGTCGATCGAGCGACAGGTGATCGTGCAAGCCTTGTCGGAACAGCGCGGCCCGGCATCCGTGGCCCAGACCCTGTATCAGGAGACGGCCGAAAGCGTTGTGGCTCGCGAGGCGGCGCGCGAACAGCGGCGTCTGTTTGCAGAGCCTGCTCAGGCCATTGTGGGCCGGCCCACCAAGCGCGACCGCAGGCAGCTTGAGCGCACTCGAGGTGATGCATGAGGCGTTCCTTGAATCGGCGAGAGGCGCTTGGGGTTGGCGCAGCGCTGCTGCTGGCATCACCACGATTGCGCGCCTCTGAGCCCGTCACGAGCTTACCGGCCGGATCCTCAGTGGCGGCCCCTGGAGGGTCGCCGAAGGCCCCATCGACACCACCCAACCCGGTGTTTGTCGATGCGCAGGACGTTCGCGTCACACCGCAACAGTTGCGCACCTGGCTGACCGCCGCAGGGCGGCCCCGGGTTTTGCTGATGCGGCATGCGCAGACCGTGGCTGGCACCGGTGATCCGCCGGGTTACCGGATCGAGGATTGCAGCACGCAGCGCAATCTGTCCGATGAAGGCCGTGCCCAGGCCCGTGCTCTGGCGGCGCTGCTCCAGTCCGCCGATCTGACCATGGACGACGTGCGATCCAGCCGCTGGTGTCGCTGCCTCGAGACCGCTCGCCTTGCGTTCGGCCAGGTCCAGGGCTGGCCGCCTCTGGACTCCTTCTTCGACGCCCGTGAACGCGGTGCGGCCCAGCTCGCCCAGGTGCGATCCGCGCTGCAAGCCCTGCCTGCCGGGCGTTTGACGGCCTGGGTGACCCATCAGGTGGTTGTGACCGGCCTCACGGGCCTGTGGCCCGCTTCAGGTGAGGTCCTGGTCGTGGAGCCGCGTGCCGCCGGACAGCCGCCCGCCGTTATTGCACGCTTCAGACCCGCCTGACCATCAGCCGGGGCCCGGGCGTTCGGTGAGTTTCATGCGCAGGTTTTTGGGCTGCATGGTCATACCCATCTGCTCCGGCACTGGTTCGCCCAGAGGCTCGAGCTCAAAGCTCGCCAGGACGGTCGCCAGCACCATCTTCGCTTCAAGCAGGGCGAGATATCTCCCGGGGCAAAAGCGCGGACCGCCACCAAAAGGCATGAAGGCGCGTCTTGCGCCACCACTCACTGCCTGACTCACCGCCTGACCCGATGACTGACCCGATGCCTGACCCACGCCCTGACCCACGCCCTGACCCACTGCGGGATCGCTCCATCGCGCGGGGTCGAAGTCTGCCGGCCGGGGCCACAGGGCTGGATCGGTGGCTGGCGGCCGCTTGAGGATGCACACCAGCGTGCGCGGCACGATGCGCGTGTCGTGCAGCACGGTCTCTTCAAGCGCCGTGAACATGTTGAGCGGCGCCACGGGCTTGAGCCGCAGGGCCTCGAGCACCACCGCTTCGATGAAAGGCAACTCGCGGGTCTGATCGAAGTTCTGAAGCACCCGGCTTTCAGGATCAGGACCACAGGCCAGCGCGGCGAGCGCCTCCTCGCGCGCCTGTTCGGCGATCTGCGGATGCTGCCCCAGCAAGTGCAGCGCCCAGGCGATGGTGTTGGAGGTGGTGTCCTCACCGGCCAGCAGGAGCGTCATCACATTGCCGTGCAGTTCTTCATCCGAAAGCCGTGCCTGTTCGTTGGCCGCCAGCAGTGCCTGCAGCAGGTTACGGGGCGCCTGCATCAATTCGGGCTCTGCGGCCATGGCCAGCCGCTGAGCCGCAATGAATCGCTCGACTTCCTGGCTTGCGGCGCGCAGCGACTGCTCGATGCGCCGGTCTTCGGGCAGCCGCAGGTAGCGCCAGCTCGGCCACAGGGCATTGATGCGTCTGGCAATGCCATTGAAGATACGGTCCAGGTGCCCCTGCAGCGGGTCCGCCTCGTTGCGCGTGAGGGTGGCCACATCCGTGCCGAAGGCGAGCGAGCAGGTCACATCGACGGTATAGCGGGTGAGGTCTGCACGGATGTCGAGGGTCTGATTGCTTCGGGCGGCCTGCAGCCAGCGGGCTCGCAGGCGGTGCGTGGCCATGGTGAGCACCGGAAAGAATCGCCGCAGGTGCTCCGGATCCAGTGCCTTCATGATCAGCGGGCGTTGCCGTCGCCAGTCATCGCCTTCGGCCGAAAAAAGCCCATCGATACCCATTTCGCGAAAGATCGGCCGGACCGCGAAGTGCCGGCGAAATCCGGAGGGCCGATCTTTCAGGAGTTGCATCATGGCGGTTGATTCGCTCACCACCACGATGGGCTGCGGACCGAGTCGCACGCGATAGATCGGACCGAAACGCTGCGCCCACTGCTCAAAGAGCAGATGGGCCCGCGAGGGCCGCCAGCGGTGCAGCATGCCGATCAGCGGAAGGCCGCGCGGGCCTGGAAGGTCCTGAATATCCTGCATGGGCGCGGATTGTGCACCAGCGCCCGCACCGACCCTTCATTCATCGTGGTTCAATGCCGGGATGAATTTCTGGACCGGCCCCACCCTCGACGTGCAAGCCGATCATGTGCGCACGCTCGATCAGACGCGCCTGCCCTTTGAGGTGCAGTGGCTGCATCTGCGCACTCTGCAGGATTGCGAGCGCGCCATTCGAGACATGCAGATCCGGGGCGCACCCCTGATC
>JBKCEY010000206.1:0-5656 GCA_046304115.1 Burkholderiales bacterium
GCTCGACATGGCCTGCGCCGACTCCCGTCGCGCCCGCAAGCTGGTCGATGAGGCCGTGACCCTCGCGCAGCGCTACCTGGCGCCTCACCTCGACACACGCTTGCCGCAGTCGGCCTGAACAGGCCACACGCTGGGTCATTCGGGCTGAGCCACAGCGTCAACCGCGCGGCCCGCTGTGCCCTTAGTGACTCAGAACGAGCGCGGCATGCCGAGCACATGCTCGGCGATGTAGGAATAGATCAGGTTGGTGGAAATCGGCGCCACCTGGTAGAGGCGGGTCTCGCGGAACTTGCGCTCGACGTCGTATTCGCAGGCAAAGCCAAAGCCGCCATGGAACAGCAGGCAGACATTGGCAGCCTCCCACGAGGCCATGGCCGCAAGATATTTGGCCATGTTGGCCTCAGCGCCACAGGGCTTGCGCTCATCAAAGAGCTGGCAGGCCTTCCAGCGCATCAGGTTGGCCGCTTCAACTTCAATGTAGGCATCGGCAATCGGAAACTGAACGCCCTGGTTCTGGCCAATGGGTCGGCCGAACACCACGCGCTCCTTGGTGTACTTGGCCACCCGCTCGATGAACCAGTAGCCGTCACCGATGCACTCGGCTGCGATGAGCGCACGTTCCGCGTTCAGGCCATCGAGGATGTACTTGAAGCCCTGGCCTTCTTCGCCGATGAGGTTCTCGGCCGGGATCTCGAGGTTCTCGAAGAAGAGCTCGTTGGTCTCGTGATTGACCAGGTTGGGAATGGGCCGCACGGTGAGCCCATTGCCGATGGCCTGATGCAGATCGACCACGAAGATCGACATGCCCTCGGACTTGCGCTTGACCTGATCGAGCGGCGTGGTACGGGCCAGCAGGATCATGAGGTCGGAGTGCTGGATGCGAGAGATCCAGACCTTCTGGCCATTGACCACGTAGCGGTCACCCTTGCGCACCGCACTGGTCTTGATGCGGGTGGTGTCGGTACCGGTGGTGGGTTCAGTCACGCCCATCGACTGCAGGCGCAACTCGCCCGTGGCAATGCGCGGCAACCAGCGCTGCTTTTGCTCCAGCGAGCCATGGCGCAGCAGGGTGCCCATGTTGTACATCTGGCCGTGGCAGGCGCCGGAGTTGCCGCCGCACCGGTTGATCTCTTCCATGATCACGGAGGCTTCGACCAGGCTCAGGCCTGAACCACCGTATTCCTGGGGGATCAGGGCAGCCATCCAGCCGGCCTTGGTCAGGGCATCGACGAAGGCTTCCGGGTAGGCGCGCTCGTGGTCGACCTTGCGAAAGTAGTCGTCAGGAAACTCGGCGCACAGGGCGCGCACGCCGTCGCGGATGTCTGGAAAGTCTGTGGCTTGCAGCATGAGGGGTCTCGAATAGGGACAGGGCAAGGCGGGACAACGCGGAGCTGGCCGGTCTCAAGCCGGCTGCGATCAGCGATCGGAATGCCGTGATTATGCCGCGCGCAAGGTCAGGCCCTGTGTCTCACCCGCCCGCTCGAATGGGCGGCTTGGGTGGTGTGGCCAGAACGAAGAACATGCCGCCCGCACCCGCGAGAACGGCCAGCAGCGTGAAGCCCGCCCGATAGTCGCCCGTCCAGTCAGCCATGGCGCCCGCCACCAGGGGGCCGCTGATCTGGCCTATGGCAATGACCAGCGAAGAGATGCCCATGATCATGCCGATCGCGCGACGCCCGAAATAGTCGGCCCGGATCGCCTGCATGAAGGGCCCTCTGAGTCCCCAGGCCACGCCATGCACCAGTGCAAAGCCCACCAGCATCACGATGTTGCTCGCCCAGGTGAGCAGCAAAAGCCCCGCAGCATGCATGAGCATGCAGGCCGCAGCCATCATGCGCTTGTTGTAGCGGTCGCCGACCCACATGCCGATGCCCACACCGCCCAACTGCCCCACCGTCATGAGCGAAATGATGAGGGAGGCCTGTGCCAGGGTGTAGCCCAGGCCCTCCTTCATGTGCGAGATGGCGTGCACATTGACCGACGTCACCACGAGCAATGCCGCACCATGGCCCAGGGCCAGCAGCCAGAACGCCCGCGTTCGCAAGGCTTCGCGGGCCGTGAACTCCGGCCCCTCGGCATGCTCGGAGGTCTGGGCCTGCAGGCCCGACGCAGTCGCCTGCGAAGGCGAGCCGGCGACTGAGCCCCTGGGCGGTTCACCGTCAATGGTCTGGCCCATCTCGGAGGGTTTGCCCTTGAACACGCTGGCCAGGGGCCAACCCATGACCAGTACGGCGACTGCCGAACCCAGGGCCGTGGCACGCCAGCCGAATGCCGCAATGGACGCCGCCACCAGCGGGACGATCAGTCCGCCGAGCGCCAGGCCCAGGCTCGAAGTGGCCATCGCGCGGGCGCGCTTGCGTTCGAACCAGTGAATGATGGCCACATTGATCGGAAAGTAGCCGCACAGACTCACCCCTGCAGCGATCACCAGCGCAGCCAGGTAAAAGCCGGTGAGCGTTTCGACCTGGCTGAGCGCGACCATGCCCAGGGCAAAGAGCACCACGCCGATGCGGATCATGATGCCAGGGCCAAAACGATCGACCATCCAGCCCAGCGCCGGACCGATGACCGCGGTTTCCATCGACTGCAGGGCTGCCGCGCCCGACAGGGCCGTCTTGCTCCAGCCCTGCTCGGCGGCCAGCACCGCAATGTAGGCCCCGAACGACTGATGGTTCAGTCCGGCCTGCATGAACTGCAAGCCGGCGCCGGCTCCGGCTACCCGCCATCCGTGAAAGATTTTCATGCCGCTCCTCAGAGACCTGATTGTCCCTCATCGGGCCGACCCGCGCAGGCGTGCCGTTCCAGGGCCTGACTCCACGGCGCAGAACGGGCGGGTCCAGTCGCGATGCAGGCGGCCGGCCCCCAGGCTGGAGATACGCAGCGGGGAAGGGCAACGGCACACGGCATTCCGACAATCCTTGACTGGCCCTCGCCGGACACCGGGGATTCGTCCAGAATGGCGGGAAGCGGGTCAGCAGACCGGCATTCGATTCCAGGAGACCCCCTTGAGCACACCCCCATCCAGCGATCTCGACCTGCTGACGGCGTTGCCCGACTGGGATGCCCCGGTGCCCTATATCCGTCGTACCCACGACTGGTACAACGCACTCGGTTACGGCAATCCCTACCGCTACGCCCACTTCGAGCAGGTCCCGTTCGCACGGCTGAGCCAGCCTCTGGCCGAATCGCGTATCGCCCTGCTGACCACTGCTGCGCCCTACCAGCCCGACAAGGGCCCGCAAGGTGCGGGAGCGCCCTACAACGCTGCTGCCAAGTTCTACAAGGTCTACAGCGGTGACACCGCCATCGACCATGATCTGCGGATCTCGCATGTGGGCATCGACCGGGCCAACACCACCGACGACATCAACACCTGGTTTCCGCTGGCCGCTCTGCGCCGGGCCCGGGCCTCGGGTCGCATTGGGAACATTGCGCCGCGCTTCTTTGGCGTGCCCACCAACCGAAGCCAGCGCCACTCGCTCGAGATCGACTGCCCCGAAATCCTGGCCAGTTGTCGTGCCGATGGCGTGCAAGCCGCCGTACTGGTGGCCAACTGCCCGGTATGCCATCAGACCATGAGCCTCACGGCCCGCTATCTTGAGGCTGCGGGTATTCCCACAGTGGTCATGGGTGCAGCCAAGGACATCGTCGAGCACTGCGGTGTACCCCGATTCCTGTTCAGCGACTTTCCGCTGGGCAATGCCGCCGCACGCCCCTGGGATGAGCCCTCTCAGGACAGCACGCTGGCCCTCGCCCTCGATCTGCTCGAAAAGGCGATCGGGCCACGCAGCACGCTCCAGAACCCCCTGCGCTGGCAGGGCAGCACCACCTGGAAGCAGGACTACCTCGATCTGGGTCGCCTGTCAGCCGAAGAGATCGCTGCACGCCGGGCCGCCAACGACCAGATCAAGGCCGTTGCCCAAGGTGTGCGCGACAGCACCCTTGCAAGCCCGTCCGACTGATGGATGGCATCAGCCCCCAGGGCTGATGCCGCACTGCCCTCGGAGCTCCTGCTGCCCTGCCCTCGGAGCTCCTGCTCCCCTGCCCTTGGGGCTCCTGCTGCCCTGCCCTTGGGGCTGATTCCGAATTCAATTTCATGAGAGATGCCCAGTGACCCACGCTTCGTCCTCTGCCCCATCCTCCGCCGGGGATCCGGTGTCGGCAACCGCGCGCTCCGAGGCAGGGCCCAAGCCCTTTGCAGGCGTTCGGGTGCTCGACTTCACGCACTTCCTGGCCGGTCCATTCAGCACCTTTCAGCTGGCCGTGCAGGGGGCTGAAGTCATCAAGGTGGAGCCGGTCTCAGGCGATGCCATGCGGCTGTCGCCGATCAGCCGCGAGTGGTCCGAGCGCCAGCTCGGACCGGCCTGGATGGCAGTCAATGCCAACAAGCGCAGCATCACGCTGGATCTGGGCAAGCCTGAAGCGGTGGAGATCGTCAATCGACTGGTGCGTGAGGTGGACATCGTCTGCGAGAACTTCCGGCCCGGCGTGCTCGAGCGCAAGGGCATGGGCTGGTCGCAGCTCTCGAAAATCAACCCTCGCCTGATCTACTGCGGCATCTCGGGCTTTGGCAGCACCGGCCCCGAGCGGGGTACTGCAAGCTTTGACGGCAAGATCCAGGCCATGTCGGGCCTGATGTCCATCACCGGCGATGAGCAAGGCGGACCGATGCGGGCGGGCTTTGCCCTGGCCGACATCACCACCGGCATGACCGCCGCCTTTGCCATGGCCAGTGCGCTGTATCAGCGCACGCATACCGGTCGCGGTCAGTTTGTGGACGTGGCCATGCTCGATGCCATGCTCAACTTCATGGCGCCACAGGTGGCCGAATACACCGTGATGCAGTACATGCATCCGCAATACGGCAACCGCTCCACCAGCCGCAAACCCACCGCCGACCGGTTTGCCTGCGGCGATGGTCATATCGTGCTGGCCGTACTCACCGACAAGCAGTTCGACAATCTGCTGCGCGCACTGGGTCGCAGCGATCTGCTCGGCGACCCGCGTTTTTCGGACTGGTTCACCCGCACCGAAAACGAGGTAGAGCTGCGGCGCATCATCGAAGAGGCGATGCGAGCGGGCAGTGCCAAGGACTGGGAGCAGCGCCTGACTGCAGCCGATGTCCCCTGCGCCACCGTCTGGAAGATCTCCGAAATCGTGAACCATCCGCAGGTGCAGCACCGCGGCCTGGTGCAGCCTGCCCAGACGCCCTATGGCGAGGTGAGACTGGCAGGAGCCGGGTTCAGGATGGCTCATGGCAATGGCGGCATCGAAGGTCCGGTGGCCACTCCCGGTGCCGACACACAGCGGGTGCTGGCCTCGATCGGATACGACGAAACACAGATCCGCCAGCTGCAGGCCGACCGGGTCATCTGAAGGCCCCTGACCCCAGGCATCAGCCCGCTGACCGATCCGTTGAACCAACACCCCGTTGATCGACAGGCCCTGTGATCGACGGACCCTGTGATCGACCGCACCAAGAGAACTCGCCATGTTCACCCTGTTTCGCGCCCGACGCATCCATACCTTCAACCCGGCCCGCCCTGAAGCCACCCATGTCGCAGTGCGCGACGGCCGCATTCTCGGCGTGGGCTCTCGCGAGGAACTCGCCGGATGGGGCGAGCACACCGTCGACGACCGCCTGTCCGACAAGGTG
>JBKCEY010000207.1:0-2187 GCA_046304115.1 Burkholderiales bacterium
AGCGTCCATCAGGCCGATGCTCCCGCTGCACGTGCCTGCTGCGCCGCCTTGTGCAGTTGCGCGAGGATTTCATCACGCGGACCGAAAGCCAGCTGGGCGCCCTCGCGCAAGACCAGCAGCCGGTCCACCTGAGCCAGGACCCGCGTGCGATGGGTCATGACCACGGTGATTGCTCCGGCCTGCTTGCGTTGCTCGATGGCCTGGGCCAGCGCCTGGTCACCTGCCTCATCCAGATTGGAATTGGGCTCGTCCAGCACCAGAAAGACCGGCTCACCGAACAAGGCACGTGCCAGGGCCAAGCGCTGACGCTGGCCCGCCGACAGGCGCTCACCATCACGGCCCACCCGGGTCTGCAGGCCCTCGGGCAGCGATGCGATCAGGTCGGTCAGCCCCACGGCCTCGATGGCAGAACGAATCAGGCCCTGTGCCTCGGCAGTCTCGGTCGAACCGAAACGCGCAATGTTTTCTGCAACCGTCCCATCGAGCACATCAACCGACTGAGGCACATAGCCCACATGCGGGCCCAATTGGGCTTTGTCCCAGAGATAGACATCCATTGCGTCGAGGCGGACCTTGCCTCCTGCCGAAGGCAGAATGCCGGTCAGCAGTCGGGCCAGCGTGGTCTTGCCGCTGGCCGACGGCCCAATCACGCCCAGGACTTCGCCCGCTTGCAACGAGAAGTTAACCCCGCGCAGAACCGGCGCAGACACACCCGGGAGCGTGACCGCTGCCTGCTCCACACTCAGGCGTGCACGCGGCGCAGGCAGGGGCATGGCGGGTTGTGCAGGCGGCACACGCGACAGCATCTCGTCAAGACGCGCCCAGGCTTCACGGGCACCCAGTACGCTGCGCCATTGCGAGATGGATTGCACGAGCGGCGCGATCATGCGCCCAGCCAGCACCGACGCGATGATCAACATGACATCGCCGCCTTGCAAGGGATTGGACAGCAGCAGCCACGCGCCAAGCCCCAGCATGGCCGAGGACAAGGTCGTCTGAATGAAGCGCGCCATCGCCTGACTGATCGCGGACTGCTCGAGTACACGCTGCTGCAAGGCCTGCGCTTGGGCTTGCGCTCGCAGCCATCGGTCGCTGAGCGCCCCGAGCATGCCCATGGAACGGACCACGACGGCGTTTCGAACGGCGCCATCCAGGGCCTGCTGGGCTGCGATGGCCGCTCGCCCCGCTTTTTGCGAAGGCTCGCGCGCCCTGCGATCGGCCAGACCCCCGACCGCCACCAGAACAACAGCGCAGATCAAGGCAACCAGACCCAGCCATGGGCTGATGAAAAAGATAGCGATCAGGAACATCGAAGCAACCGGCACATCGAAGGCCGAGATCACGGTCTGCGAGGCAATGAACTCGCGCAAGGCGCGCAGATCATTGAGAGGTTGGGTGCCGCCCGGGCCGCGCAGGTTGGATTCATGCACGGCCTGCAGAACCCTCGGCATGAGGGCTTCATCAAACTGCAGGGCGGCGCCCCGCAGCAGCTCGCTTCGCACCCACTGCAACCACTCCATCACGGCATAGGCGAGGGTCACCATGAGGGTGAGCACAACGAGGGTCGTGAGGCTGCGACTGGAAACCACCCGGTCATAGACCTCGAGCATGTAGATCGTGGGCACAAAGACCAGCAAGCCGAGCAGTGCCGAGTAAAAGCCAACCCGACGACCCACCGGCGCAAGGCTTCGCACGGCCGAGGCGAGTTCGTTACGGTCTTGGGTCATTCGATCGGTGGGTGCAGGACCGGAGGTGCGAGTCAGGAGGTCAGCCCACCCATCAGGAGGATGGCCCGCTCATGGAGGAGAAGGCATTCAAGGCAGACAGCCCGTTATTGTCCCGACTTTGGCTATCGGACTCATCACCCGAAAGAGCTAGGCTCGGTTCTTGATTCAGTATTGCCGTCGATTTTTTCGATCTTCGAGCCGAAAATTGGTGATTGATCGGGCCGTTGAAAAGATCCAACAGTAGCATCGCGTCCTGCGCATCCTGATCATTCACCAGAACTTTCCGGGCCAGTTCGTGCATCTTGCGCGGGCGTTAGCCAATGACCCTGCTCACGAGATCGTGGGCATCGGCGAGACCCGCAACCTCAAAGGCCGCCCACCGGTGCATCCGCGCATCCGGGTGATTGGCTATGAGCCGCATGGGACGGGCAAGCCCCAGACGCATCCGTATCTGCGCGAC
>JBKCEY010000208.1:0-5716 GCA_046304115.1 Burkholderiales bacterium
ATCGACAGCGTCTGTCGCGGCCGACCCTGCGCCAGCCGAGGCCGATGCAGCCGGTGCCACGGGCGCCGAAACCTGCGCCGGCGGGCTTGCACCTTCGGGCGCAGCAGGTTTTGCGGGCGGCGCTGCAGCCGCGACAGGTGCCACCACCGGGGCAGCCGCGGCGTCCCCATGGGCGAGGGCACGGATCCGGGCCACCAGTTCGCTCGCGTCGATGGACTCGTCCGAGGCCGCCTGACGCAGGGCGAGCAACTGACGCAGCACATCACCCGATTCGAGCAGGGTATCGACCATGCCCACCGTGATCTGGAGCTCATGTCGACGCAGCCGATCGAGCAGGGTCTCCATCACGTGGGTCAGATCGGCGACATCCTGAAACCCGAAGGTGGCCGCCCCGCCCTTGATGGAGTGGGCGCACCGGAAGATCGCATTGAGCGTCTCGTCCTCGACCTGCTGGATATCCAGAGCGAGCAGGAGCGATTCCATGCTGGCCAGGTTGTCTCCAGCTTCCTCGAAGAAGACATCGTGGAACTGGGAAAGATCAAATTCGCCGCTGCTCATGGTTCTTGACTGAGGCTCGCTCATGTTGGGTTCCTCACCGGCTGAGTACCTTGCCGATCACTTCGACCAGACGCACCGGATCAAAGGGCTTGACCATCCAGCCCGTTGCTCCAGCCGCCCGGCCGGCCTGTTTCATCTCGTCACTCGACTCCGTGGTGAGTACCAGGATGGGCGTACTGCGGTAGAGATCGTTGCCGCGCAGCGCCCTGACCAGGCTCAGGCCATCCATGCGAGGCATGTTCTGGTCGGTGAGTACCAGGTCAACCCGGGCGCTCCCGATCTTCTCGAGAGCATCCTGGCCGTCCACGGCCTCAATGACCTGATGTCCGGAACTGCGCAAGGTGAACGAAACCATCTGCCGCATCGAGGCCGAATCGTCCACAGCGAGAATCGAAGCCATGTTTGAATCTCCGTAAACCTTAGAAAAGTTCGACTGAACCTGCATCAACCGCCCGTTGCGCCACCGGACAGGCCCGGGCCACCCAGTTCACCTCGGCGCCGGGCTCATCGTCGGCGACAGCAAGGTTGCCCAGGCAATCGGCGACCGAAGCCAGGCGCCGCCGGGAATGACTGATCAACTGCGAAGCGAGATCCTCAAACTGCAGGGCGACCAGCGCGGCATGAAGTTCGCTGCCCAGAGCCTCGCGACCCGGCCCTTCAGGCAAACCGCGCTGAAGATCCATCGCAACACCGAATCGCTGCTGCAGCTGAACCACGGCATCACCCAGCAGCTTTTGCAGGCGCTCGAGTTCAGTTCCGGCGCTCAGGATTTCGTCCTGCATGCCGGCCGCCAGCTCAGGCGATACCGATGGGATGGATGTCATGCCAGACAGCGGCAGCTCACCAAACACGGCATCTTGATCAAGGGAAATTGAGGAATTCATCGTGCATCCTGCTGCGAGACGCCCCAGCCGAGAGCGACAGACCGGCCAATGGCCGAAGGGGCCCGTGCTACCATCGATTCGACCCGGCGTTGAGAGACTGTCCGGCCCACTGGCGGGCATTGAAGACCCTTTTTCAGACCGTGACTCCTTCGGACAGGCTTCGAGAAGACCGGCTGGAACCGGCGGCCCATGCTCCTGATCAGGCCAGCACTGCGCAGCCCATCCAGTCCATACGCCTGCTGGTTGTCGAGGATTCCGACCTCGACTACGAGCTGCTGCTTCACGCGCTCAGACGCCAGGGTTTCGCTCCGGACTGTGTCCGGGTCGAGACCGCCGAGGCATTCGAAGAGGCTTTGAATCAAGGTCATTGGGACGCCGTTATTTCCGATCATCATCTGCCTCGATTTTCCAGCACCCAGGCCTTGTCGTTGGTGCGGTCGGGCGGGTCTAAACTGCCGTTCATCATCATTTCTGGCGCAATTGGCGAAGAGGTCGCAGTTCAGGCCATGCAGGCGGGTGCGGATGACTACCTGATCAAGGGAAAACTGGCCCGACTCGGGACCGCCCTGCGCAAGGCCATGAACGCTGCAGCGATCCGTCAGGAGCGCGAACAGGCGCGCAGTGCGCTGGCCGATTCCGAGCGCCGACTGCGCGAACTGGCTGACCACCTCCAGGTGGCGCTGGAAGCCGAGCGAGCCTCCATCGCCCGGGAGGTTCACGACGACGTGGGCGGCATGCTGACGGCCCTGCGCTTTGACCTGAACTGGATCGAGCGCCATGCCGGCGAGACGGTCCGCGCCCGGGCGCGTCAGGGGCTGGACACCCTGGAGCAGGCGGTCGCCGCAGTGCAGCGGCTGTTACGCAATCTGCGACCACCAGCCCTCGATGCGGGCCTGGTTGCTGCCCTGGAGGCTCTAGTTGAGCAATTTGAGTCGCGCACAGGCCTCAAAGCCCGGTTGCGGTCCAATCGCGACCGGATCGAGCTGCCCGAGGCCGCCGCCATCACCGTCTATCGTGTCGCACAGGAGTCCCTCACCAATGTCGCCAAACATGCTCATGCCAGCCGCGTCGATCTTGATCTCATGATCCAGGACGATGTGCTTTCCCTCGAGATCATCGACGACGGGCGAGGTCTTCAACCCGGCGATCCGGTCAAGGAGGGCTCTTTCGGGCTGCGAGGCCTGCAGGAGCGGGTCCGCCATGCCGGTGGATGGGTCGATGTGCCGATCGGCCTGGGGCATGGGCTGGTGATGCTGACTCTGCCCACGACCGAGGCGGCCGCCCAAAGGCTTGCCCAGGACAGCGAAGCCGGCGATGGTCCGGTGCCCGCCCCGGGAGTCATCCGATGATCCGGGTCGCCCTGGTGGATGACCATGCCCTGATCCGTCGGGGCCTGCGCGATGCGCTGCACGAGACCGAGGACATCCGGGTGGTCGGCGAAGCAGCCGATTATGGCGAGCTGCGGCAGTTGATGCGCGACACCCCGTTTGACGTCCTGTTGCTCGACATCAACCTGCCAGGCCGCAGCGGCCTTGATGTGCTGCATTCGCTGTCCGATGAAGCGCAGCGGATCCGGGTGCTGGTGGTCACCATGCATCCGGAGGAGCAATACGCGATCCGGGCCCTCAAGGCCGGAGCCATGGGATACCTCAACAAGTCGGCCGAATCCGGGCAGATCATCGAGGCCATCCGCACCCTGGCGGGCGGTCGCAAGTTCATCACCCCGGCCATCGCCCAGGCGTTGGCCGAGCGGCTGACGGTCGATGAGTCGCAGGCTGCCCACGAAAGGCTGTCCGATCGGGAATTCCAGACCCTGATCCGGCTGGCCTCGGGTCAACGGCTGTCGGACATTGCCGAGGAGCTCAAGCTCTCACCCAAGACCGTGTCGGTCTACCGGGCCCGTGTGCTGGAAAAACTCTCGGTACAGTCGAATGCCGAACTGACCGCCTACTGCCTGCGCAACGGACTGATCGACTGATCGACTGATCGACTGATCGACTGATCGACTGATCGGGCACAGCCGGCAGATCGGCCCCTCGGGCGTGACGGACGCGTCCTGCGAACCAGCGTTGGACGGCTCGAAGTCGCCTCAGGCGACGGTCACGCAGTTCTTGCCGGCCCGCTTTGATCGGTACATGGCCTCGTCTGCCCGCTGCAGGGACTGTTCGAGGGTTTCCCTGGGTTCGACCTGCGTGGCGCCGGCCGAGAAGGTGATGAAGATCCGGTCGTTGCCATGCAGATAGACCTCCCGGGTCAGTTCGCGCTGCACCCGAACCAGCAGGCTGCGGGCCTGTTCGGCATTCATGCCTGGCATCAGGACGACGAATTCCTCGCCGCCATAACGGGCTACCGTGTCACCCGCTCGAACCTGTCGGCGCAGCAGATCAGCCAGATACCGCAGGGTGGCATCACCGGCCGCATGACCCAGGACGTCATTGACCTTCTTGAAATCGTCGACGTCGATCAGGGCAATCGAGAGATCGGTCCGGGCCTGCGACATCCAGTGGGCCGCGCGGTCGAAGGCCTGCTCCAGGCCTGCCCGATTGGACGCCTGTGTCAGATGGTCCGTGAGCAACTGCTCGCTGGTGCGGGCCAGTTCGCGTTCCAGGCGCTCGACCTCGGATTCGAGTTCGCGCGCCTCGCGGGCACTGGCACTGAGGCGATCACTCGCCTCACCGACCACCTCACCCATCTGCCTGGCCTCGTCGGTCAGCTGACGTAATCCCACTGCAATCGCTTCGAGGCTGCTGGCCCGTCCGATGGTATCGAGATGGGTCGAGAGGCGATCGCCGAAGTCACCGGACTGGGAACCCAGACGGGACATCTGGGCGATCACATCGGGCAGGAGATCACGCAGGGCATTGACGGCCTGCTGGCGCTCCTGTCCGATCTGGCGCTGGGCCGACAAAGCCCCTTGCAGCAGGACCCTCACTGCAGACAGCGCCCGACGGTCACCCCCATCGGTCAGCGCCGCACGAATGGCCCCGATCTGTCCGCTCAGCCAGGACTCATCGGGAAGACTCACTTCGATGCTGTCGCACAGGCTTCGCACGATTTCAATCAATTCATGAGAGAGCTTGCGGGCGCGGTCGGCCTCAGCCTGCAGGCGGGCTGCTTCGTCGATGGAGGCATCGGCCCCACCCACGGCCTGCCAGGCCATCGCAAAATGAGCGGGCGTGGGCTGAAGACCGGCCTGGATCAGATAGCGCAAGGCCAGTCGGGCCAGATGCGAAGCCGAGGGCGCCGCCTGCTCAGCACCCTCGAGCGCTTCTGTCGGACCGGACAGGTGATCGGCAGCATGAGGCGCCGGCAGCGGCCGCGGCGGCCCGGACTGCGGTGCGGGCGTGCTCATCGACTGCGCTCCATCGAAGCACTGGCCGAGCGATCGACCAGCGCCAGCGCATCCATCAGCGGGAGCGCCTTGCCGTAGAGGTATCCCTGATGAATGCTGCAGCCCAGTCGCAACAACTCGTTGCGCTGTTCCTGCAGTTCAACACCCTCAGCCACCACCTGCAACTGCAGATTGGCACCCAGTCCGACCACGGCGCCGGCCACGGCCCGGCTTCGGTCCGAGACATGCACATCGCGAATGAATGACCGGTCGATCTTGAGCGTTGTCAGCGGCAGGCGGGTGAGATAAGCCAACGAGGAGTAGCCCGTACCGAAGTCATCCACGGCAAGGCCCACGCCCAACTCCCGGATCTGCTGAAGATCACGAACCGCCTGCTCGGGGTCCTGCATCAGGCCAGACTCGGTCAGTTCAACCTCGAGGCGGTGCGCCGCCACTGCATGACGCGAGAGGGCATCAGCCACCACCCGGGCCAGGCGTTCACCCCGCAACTGACGGGCCGAAAGATTGACGGCAACCGAGCTGTCGGTTTCGCCGATCAGGCTCAGACGGGCAAGCGCCGCGCAGGCCTGATCGATGGCCCATTCGCCCAAGGGGACGATGAGGCCCGTCTCTTCGGCCAGGGGAATGAAACGCGCAGGCGACTGATGAATGCCATGGCGCACCCAGCGCATCAGCGCTTCGAAGCCAATGATTCGCCCGGTTCGGCCATCGACCTTGGGCTGCAGATACATCGCCAGCTCGTTGCGGGCGAGCGCGTAATGCAGATCCCGCTCCATGACCAGACGGTCAGTCAACTGGTCTGACTGACCGGCTTCGAACGATCTCACCTGATTGCCGCCATCGGCGCCGGCGGCCCGTCGTGCGAGCTCTGCGCGTCCAATCCAGCCGACCGCGTCCTCGCGGGTGGGGTCGCCCACATGAA
>JBKCEY010000209.1:0-1150 GCA_046304115.1 Burkholderiales bacterium
CGCGCACCCGAAGCGGGTCGGTCGACACTCCGGTCGGCAGCGCGGTCGGCAGCGCGGTGGGCACCCCGGTCGGCACCCCGGTCGGCACCCCAGTGGGCACCCCGCTCGGCAGCGCGCAGGCCGAGAGTCCGATCAGCAAAAGACCGCGCCACAACAGCGCTGCAAGACGAGACATAGACCACCCGCTCAGGAGCTCAGCAAACCGCTGCACAGGCTGCATTGTGCCGACTGCGTCAGAATGACCGCCTACCGACCCGGAACTGGCCGCTTGCCAAACAGGAACTGAGCGCCTGCCGACCCGGACCCCGCATTCATCCAACCCCGCTCGACCATGAACGCACCTGCCCTGCCCGCCCACGCAACCCCGTCTGGCCTGACCTGCGGCAGCACCGCGCCGGGGCTGTCCACCTCACAGGATCGCCTCTGGGGCTCGCTCATGGATCTGGCCCGCATCGGCGCCACCCCGGCGGGCGGAGTCTGTCGACTGGCGCTCACCGACCTCGATGCGCAAGGCCGTGCGCTGGTCACAGGTTGGCTGCGCGAGGCCGGTTGCAGCCTGCAGACAGACGCCATCGGCAATGTGTTCGCGATTCGCCCGGGCACCGATCCGAAGGCCAGGCCCGTGGCGATGGGCAGCCATATCGACACCCAGCCCACCGGCGGGCGCTTTGACGGCAACTATGGCGTGCTCGCCGGCCTGGAGGTGATCCGCACCCTCAACGATGCCGGCATCGCCACGAAGCATCCGGTGGCGGTGGCCATCTGGACCAACGAAGAGGGCACGCGCTTTCAGCCGGTGATGATGGGATCGGGTGTTTATGCAGGCGCCTTCAGCCTTGAGCACTGCCTGGCGCAACAAGACGGCGAGGGCATCACGGTGCAGGCCGCACTCGAATCGATCGGCGCTGCGGGCAGCGATACGGCCCCCGAATTCGATGCCTATTTCGAGGCGCATATCGAGCAGGGCCCGGTGCTGGAGAATTCGAACAAGGTGATCGGTGTGGTGGAGGGCGCACTCGGCCAGCGCTGGTTCGACGTGACCATCGAAGGCCAGGATGCCCATGCCGGGCCCACGCCCATCGACCTGCGTCACGACGCCCTGCTGGCTGCGGCCGAACTGACGGTCGCCGTGCGTGAAGTCGCGCAGTCG
>JBKCEY010000210.1:0-5379 GCA_046304115.1 Burkholderiales bacterium
ACCCGCTCCTCGAAGATGATCCGGATCGCCTCATGCAGGCGCTGCTGTTCTTCGGGGGTACGCCGGGTGGGCGGGGTTGTCTGGCTCATGCGCAATGGAGCGTACGGGGCGCCCTCAACAATGAAGCGCACGAGGCGCTCCAAACAATGAAGCGCACCGGGCGCGTTCAACAATCGTGGCGCCTCCGGCACGAATCGAACGTGCGACCCTCCCCTTAGGAGGGGGATGCTCTATCCACTGAGCTACGGAGGCGGATGGCCGAATTGTACTCAAGCCCTGCGCACAGCCCGGTATGCTTGCCGCTTTGGCGGAGACCCTTCATGCGAACAGCCTTCACGAACGGCCTGCTGTTTGACAGCCATGCCGGCCAGATGCGACCCGGCGCAACGGTGGTGGTCGAGGATGACCGAATCGCGGATGTGCTTTTTCAGACGGTGCGGATTGACGATGCCCGTGTGATCGATCTGCAGGGCAAGGCCATCCTGCCGGGGCTGATCGATGCCCACGTGCATGTGACCTCCACCATGCCGGACTTTCTGAAGCTGTCGATGACGCCCGCTTCGCTGATCGCTGCCCAGACCAAGGACATCCTGGAGGGCATGCTGGGTCGGGGCTACACGACGGTTCGCGATGCCGCGGGTGCTGATCATGGTCTGGTTGAGGCGGTGGAGCGCGGGCATTTCTTGGGCCCGCGCCTGTTCATTGCGGGCCAGGCCATCTCGCAAACCGGCGGCCATGGCGATACCCGGCCGATCGGGGTCAGGAATCTGATGTGCACCTGTGCGGGTCTGGGTCTGCTGGGCGCCATTGCCGATGGCGTCGGTGAAGTCCGCCGGGCCGCCCGTGAGCAGATCCGAACCGGCGCGCACCAGATCAAGGTCATGGCCGGAGGGGGTGTTTCAAGCCCTACCGATCCCATCGATGGAACTCAGTACTCGCTGGAAGAATTGCGTGCCATCTGCGAGGAGGCTGAGGCGGCCAATACCTATGTCATGGCCCATGCGTATTCGCCTCGCGCCATCATCCGCGCGGTGCAGTCGGGCGTGCGCAGCATCGAGCATGGCAATCTGATCGATGAGTCGGCTGCTCGCGAAATGGCGCGTCACGACGCCTTTTTTGTGGCGACCCTGGTGACCTACGATTCCCTGTTTCGAGAGGGGGCGGCACTGGGTTGGCCTCAGGCCATGCTCGACAAACTCGATCGGGTCAAGGATCGCGGGCTGGACTCCCTGCGGATCGCGAAATCCGAGGGCGTGCAGATTGGCTTTGGGACCGATCTGCTGGGCCCCATGCATGATGACCAGTCCAATGAGTTCCTGCTGCGCGCTCAGGTGCTCAGCCCCATCGAAGTGCTGCAAAGCGCCACCGTGGTCAATGCACGCATTTTGCGTCGGGAGGGGCAGCTTGGCGTGTTGGCCCGCGGTGCAGTGGCTGATCTCATCGTGGTCGACGGCGACCCGTCACAGCACCTGAAGCTGATGACCGACAACGGCGCACACATTCCAGTGGTGATGAAGGAAGGCCGTTTCTTTCGCAATCGGCTGGGATAAGCGCTGACTGGGGCTGGCCGGGCTTCTTCAAAGAAATCAGGGGCCGGCTAAAACAGGGCAGGGCAAAACAGGTCCAGGCAAAAAAGGGCAGAGCAAAAAAGGGCAGAGCAAAACAGGTCCGGGCAAAAAAGACAGGGCAACTCAAAAGTGAAAAGGCCGGGCAAATCGCCCGGCCTTTTCAGTGGCCATCACAGAATCGGTCGCCTCACTGTGTTCGTTGTTGCGACCGGTTCGGCGATTAAAGCCCCCTGAGCATCAGTTGCCGCCCACGCTGGTAAAGCGGGCTTCCGGACGGTCATCCGAGCGATGCGAGGTGGTCACATTGCTCTTCATGGCCCAGGGCCTCACCTGATGGTGAATTGGCAGGTAGTAGGCATTGTCGCGGGTGATCTTGAGGGCCTCTTTCAGCATGGTGTCGCGCTTGGCCACATCCACCTCGGACTTGGAGGCATCAATGATGGCATCGAGCTTGGTGTCATTGATACGGCCCAGGTTGAAGTTGCCGTCAGCACCCGTGGTTTTGGTGCGCACCAGCGACTGCAGCGTGTAGAGCGCGTCGTAGGTGGCCACACCCCAGCCCAGCAGGTAGGCACTGGTGTCGTGCTTCTGGATCTTCGGGATGTAGGTGGCAAAGGGCATGGCATTGAGCTTGACCTTCACACCGGCGCGGGCCCACATGCCCACCAGTGCCTGACAGATTTCCTCGTCATTCACATAGCGGTTGTTCGGGCAATCGAGCGTGAACTCGAATCCGTTGGGATAGCCCGCATCGGCCAGCAGTTTCTTGGCGCCGTCAACGTTGGCCGCGGCCGCCTTGTCGGCGTCCTTGGTGTAGCCATTGACTCCCGGAGCCACCATGAGCACGCCCGGTACCGACAGCCCACGCATGATGGTGCGCTGGATGGCGGGGCGGTCGATGGCCATGTTCAGGGCCTGACGCACCCGAACGTCCTTGAAGGGGTTCTTGCCCTTGACGCTGGAGTACTGCAGCTCGTTGTTGTGCTGATCAAGACCAATGAAGATGGTGCGGACTTCCACGCCATCGACCACCTTGAGGTTCTTGTTCTGCTTCAGGCGAGCCACGTCCTGGGTGGGCAGGTCAGTGACCAGATCGACCTCACCCGAGAGCAGGGCGGCCACACGGGTGGCATCGGCCTTGATGGGGGTGTAGTTCACACGGGTGACGTTGCCGTCCTTCTTGCCCCACCAGTTGTCGTTGTTCGACATCAGGATGCGCTGATCGGGAGACCAGCCATTGATGATGTAGGCGCCGGTGCCGTTGGTGTTGCGTGATGCGAAGGTGTCCTCACGGGCCTTGTAGTCCTGGACTTTCTCGGACTTGGTCTTGGTGGACCAGCCGCGGCTCATGATCCGGAAGTCGATGATGTTGCGCAGCAGGATGGGCACCGGGGCCTCGAGGATCAGGTCGACGGTATGGTCATCGACCTTCTTGACCTCCTTGATGCCCGTGACATAGACCTGCATGGTGCCCTGCGGCTGGCGGATCCGATCGAAGGAAAACACCACGTCATCGGCCGTAAAGGGCGAGCCGTCATGGAACTTCACGCCCTTGCGCAGGTTGAAGCGCCACTGGGTGGGGCCCATCTGCTGCCAGCTGGTGGCCAGCGCCGGCTCGACCTTGTAATCCTTGTCGTAGCGGGTCAGGCCCTCATAGGCATGCATGAGGATGGCATTGGTTGTGGCGTGATTCTGCGAGTGCGGATCAAGGGTCAGCACATCGTTCTGGGCAGCCCAGCGAAGCGGATTGGCCTGCACGCTCGTGGTCATGAGCGCGCCAGCCACCAGCGCAGCGCCAAGGGCGCCGGGAATGAGGCGGTGAATCGGTCGCATGTTGAGTGATCTCCTGGGGACCCGGGTTGCCCGCGAGGGCACCGAGGATGTCGGATGGAACAGGGGAAGGTGCATCCTTCGAATCGACGGCGTCGCACAGCGGCGAACCCGTCGGATGAAGGTGTCGCCCGAAGGCGAGCCGAACGACTGTAGCATGCCCCGGCCGCCCGCTGACACTGGTGTTCAGGCAGTTGGCCTCAGGGTTGAGCCCTACCGGGGCCAGGGTTCGGCCGGGCAGATGTCTGGGGCCGATGTTGGCGCAACGGTTGGCGCAACGGTTGGCGCAGAGGGCGGTTCAGTGGGCCGTTCTGCGTGCCCAGGTCTGGATACGGTAGGTCAGGCCGGTTTGACTGGCCGCGGGCCGTGAGTCGATGCACTGCCAGTGTTGCGGGTCGGGTGCTTCAAACCAGGCATCGGCGTCAGGAACATCCAGATCAATCTCGGTGATGATCAAGCGGTTGGCCAGAGGCAGGGCGAGTCGGTAGACCTCGGCGCCTCCCGCAATGAAGAGCTCGCTGTCGTTTGGGCAACCTGCAATCGCAGTGGCCAGGGAGTCGACCTGTTCGCAGCCCTCGTGATGCCAGCGTGGGTCGCGGGTGAGGACCAGGTTGCGTCGTCCGGGCAGGGGGCGTCCGATTGAATCGAAGGTCTTGCGGCCCATGAGTACCGCATGGCCCAGTGTTGTTGCCTTGAAGTGCTTCAGATCTTCAGGCAGGCGCCAGGGCAGGCTGTTGTGCCGACCAATCGCACCCCCCCGGGCGCGAGCCACGATCAGCGTGATGCGCGGCGAGCTCACACCGCGACCGGAGCCTTGATCAGGGGATGCGCCTCGTACCCCGAGAATTCGAAGTCATCGAACCGGTAGTCAAAGATCGAGGCGGGTTTGCGGTGAATCAGCAGCTTCGGCAGGGGATGGGGCTCGCGGGTGAGTTGCAGGCGGGCTTGTTCCAGGTGATTGGTGTACAGATGGCAGTCGCCACCGGTCCAGATGAAATCGCCCGCTGCGAGCCCCGCCTGCTGAGCCACCATTGCGGTCAGCAGGGCGTACGACGCGATGTTGAAGGGCACGCCCAGGAAGATGTCGGCGCTTCGCTGATAGAGCTGGCAGGACAGTCGGCCATCGGCGACATGGAACTGAAAGAGGGCATGGCAGGGTGACAGGGCCATGCGAGGCAGGTCGGCCGGGTTCCAGGCCGAGACGATCAGGCGGCGCGAATCGGGGTTGCGCGCCAGTTCGCTCATGAGCCCGGCAATCTGATCGATCTGTCCGCCATCAGCGGTTGGCCAGGAGCGCCACTGATGACCGTAGACCGGGCCAAGTTCGCCCTGGGGATCCGCCCATTCATCCCAGATCGTCACCCCGTTTTCACGCAGGTAGGCCACGTTGGTGGAGCCACTCAGAAACCAGAGCAGCTCGTGCACGATGGATTTCAGGTGCAGCTTTTTGGTGGTGACCAGTGGAAATCCCTGCGCCAGATCGAAGCGCATCTGCCAGCCAAAGACCGACAGGGTGCCGGTGCCTGTGCGGTCTGATTTGGGAGTGCCGTGCTCGAGCACGTGGCGCATCAGCTCAAGGTAGGGGCGCATGTCGCTCGTCCTGGCAAAACGTCGATGGAGAAGGCAGTCTTATTCTATCGTTGACGCCCCTGGCCCGCCCGATTGCAGCGATGCGGCTGGGGGCCGCGACCGCAAATCTTACCGGGCAGAGGGCATCTGGACCGGACCCGGCGGGCTTCCTCCGGGCGCAAGCGGCGGAGGCGGGGGCATGGGTGCTTCCTGGCCCGCCAGGCCGGCTCCAGCCGTCTCGTTGCCCGATACCGAGGCTGCGGGTGGTGTTGCAACGCCTGGGGCAGCCGACGGCGCACCGGGCGTAGTGGGTGACGCAGGCCTCACGCCAGGCAACCCCGAGGGAGGGGATGCAGAGGTTGAGCCGTTTGCCGAGGCCCCGCGAACAAGAATCGAGGGGTCTGCACCCGCC
>JBKCEY010000211.1:0-1192 GCA_046304115.1 Burkholderiales bacterium
GTGCGCGCACCACGCCCCGTTTTCTGAAGCGGATGAGCGACAACGCGCTGCGCAACGGACCGCCCCGGGGTCTCGCCGCCAGCGCGCTGGGCTCCTGGTTGCCGGGCGCTCAGGATGAAGTGCTCGACCTCAAGTTGCACGGCACCATGCCTCTGGTCGATGGCGCCCGACTCCTTGCCCTGGCCCATGGTGTGGAGGCAACCGGAACCGACGCACGCCTTAAGGCCCTGGCTGCGGCTGAAGTCATCTGCGCGGATGAGCAGAGCGACTGGGCGGGTGCCTTTGAGTTCTTTCAGACCCTTCGGTTGCGCAGTCAGCATCAAAACGGCCAATCAGCCGATGCGCTGCCTGCGAACTGTGTGCGCATGAGCGAGTTGTCTGCGATCGAGCAGCGGGGTCTGCGCGAGAGCTGGCGCCAGATGCGCCGGATGCAGCAGCGTCTGGCACTGGATTACCCCGGATGAGTGACGCGACCATGTCGCAAGAGCGCATTCAATCGATCTGGCAGCGGTTACGCCAGGCCCTCGCGTCACGCACGTGGGGCGTTCGATCCAACCGGTCGGTGGCTCAGCGCGGCGCTACCCATGGCGAAACCGACCAGACTCGATGGGTTGTCCTCGATTGCGAGACCACCGGGCTCGATCCGGAGCAGGACACGCTGATCTCGATGGGTGCCGTAGCGATCGTTGATGGGGCGATCCGCTTGTCGGATCGGTTCGAGCGCCTGCTACGTCCGCCCACACCTTCAGTCGTCGCCAACGTGCTGATCCACGGCATCGGGCAGCAGTCTCAATCTCAGGCAGAAGATCCGGCGTTGGTGCTGCAGGACTGGGTCAGGTGGCTGGGTGATTCGCCCTGCATCGCGTTTCATGCACGGTTTGATCGCGGGTTTCTTGAGCGCGCCACGCGGCAGCATCTGGGACGGGTCTTGCGCTCAGCCTGGCTGGATCTGGCTGAGCTTGGGCCGTCGGTTGATGCCGAGGCTCGCGCCCGGTCGCTGGACGACTGGCTGGATCGCTATGACATCCGGGTGAGTCCTCGTCATCAGGCGAGCGCCGACGCGCTGGCCAGTGCCATGCACCTGCAACGCTGGCTGGCCCGCCTGCCCGCCGGTGAGCGTCAGTTCAAGGCCTTGCAGCACCGGGCACGACATCGCCACCTTCTTGGCAGTTGAGGGGCAGTTGAGGGGCAG
>JBKCEY010000212.1:0-3944 GCA_046304115.1 Burkholderiales bacterium
GGCAGAAAGCGTCCGTCGACCCGCAGGTGGGTGTAGCCCTTGGCGGCAGCCCACTTGGCCAGATCGGTGTAGACGCCCTTGCGGCCGACCACCAGCGGGGCGAGCAGGCCGATGCGCTGATCGCGATGCTCGCGCAGAACGCGCGCCACGATCGCATCGAACGACTGAGGTTCGATCCGCGTATCGCAGGTCGGGCAGTGCTGGGTGCCCAGCTTGACGTAGAGCAGTCGCAGGAAGTGATAGATCTCGGTCAGCGTGGCCACCGTGCTCTTGCGACCGCCCCGGCTGGTGCGCTGCTCGATCGCCACGGTGGGTGGGATGCCGAACACGCCATCGACATCGGGGCGCGAGGCCGGTTGCACGAACTGCCGGGCATAGGCATTCAGGGATTCGAGATAGCGGCGCTGTCCTTCACCGAACACCACATCGAAGGCCAGCGTGGATTTGCCACTGCCCGAAACCCCGGTGATGACCGTGAACTGGTTGCGCGGAATCTCGACATCGACATTCTTGAGGTTGTGCTCACGGGCCTTGTGCACCACGATGGCGTCGCGGGCACGGTCGCG
Source organism: Burkholderiales bacterium (assembly GCA_046304115.1). Taxonomy (GTDB): domain Bacteria; phylum Pseudomonadota; class Gammaproteobacteria; order Burkholderiales; family Burkholderiaceae_E; genus UBA4615. The sequence goes on from JBKCEY010000212.1 coordinate 567, forward strand.
CAGCGCGCTCTGTACCGGGGCCTGCAGCGGCTGCTCAACCTGCAGGCTTGCCGAAGCGACCATGTCGCGCAGGTACTCGCGAAGGGAGTGACCGGTCACGCTGCGCGGACTGGCCATCAGCTGATCGGGCGTACCGGTGGCCACCACCTCGCCGCCACGATCCCCGCCCTCGGGACCGAGGTCGATCAACCAGTCGGCTGCGCGGATCACATCGAGGTTATGCTCGATCACCAGCAGCGAGTGCCCCGCCGCGAGCAGCTTGCGCAGCGAGCGCAGCAGGCGGGCGACATCATCAAAATGCAGGCCGGTGGTGGGCTCATCGAACAGAAAGAGGCTGCCCCGCTTGCTGCGGGCCTTGTCCAGGCCCTTGCTGGCTGCCTCGGCCAGAAACCCGGCGAGTTTCAGGCGCTGGGCTTCACCGCCCGAGAGCGTCGGCACGGGCTGGCCCAGTCGCAGGTAATCGAGGCCGACATCGGCCAGCGGCTGCAGCCGCATGAGAATGTCGTAATCCTCGGCAAAAAATCCGAGTGCCTCATGCACCGTGAGTTCAAGGACCTGGGCGACCGAGCGATCACCTCCGCGCCCGGGCACCTGCACCTCGAGGATTTCGCTTCGATAGCGCCGGCCATCGCAATCCGCGCAGCGCAAATAAACATCCGAGAGGAACTGCATCTCGACATGCTCAAAGCCATTGCCGCCACAGGTCGGGCAGCGGCCATCGCCCGAGTTGAAACTGAAGGTGCCCGCGGTATAGCCCCGCTCGCGTGAGACCTCGCAGGCCGCAAACCGCTTGCGGATGGCATCGAAGGCACCGACATAGCTCACGGGGTTCGAGCGGGTGGTCTTGCCGATCGGCGACTGATCGACAAAAACCACATCTTCAAGCCAGTCCTCGCCAAGCAGCCGGTCATGATCGCCCGCCGACTCGCTGGGCTTGCCCTTGGCCTTGAGCAGGGCGGGGAGCAGCACATCCTGCATCAGGGTGGATTTGCCGCTTCCCGAGACGCCGGTGAGGCACACCAGACGACCCAGCGGAATCTCGACATTCACATTCCTGAGGTTGTGTTCGCGTGCCCCCTCGAGCACCAGGCGGGGTGTGCCGGGCAGCACCGGCGCGGGAGGCTGCAGATCGATGCTGCGCCGGCCGGCGAGGTAGTCACCCGTGAGTGTGCCGGCAGTGCGCAAGCCCGCCGGCTCGCCCCAGTAGACAATCTGTCCACCGCGCTCACCCGGGCCCGGGCCGATGTCGAGCATCCGATCGGCCGCGAACATCACCTGCGGGTCGTGCGCGACCACCACCAGCGAATTGCCTGCATCGCGCAGGCGTTTCATGACGCCGATCACCCGGCCCATGTCGCGCGGATGCAGACCGATGCTGGGTTCGTCGAGCACGAACAGGGTATTGACCAGCGAGGTGCCCAGCGCCGTGGTGAGATTGATGCGCTGGACCTCACCTCCGGAGAGTGTGCGTGACTGGCGGTCGAGGGTCAGGTAGCCCAGTCCCACGTCGAGCAGGTAACGCAGGCGCGCACGAACCTCGGCCAGCAGCAACTGGGTGGCCTCATCGAGCGGTGCAGGCAGGGTGATCGACTCGAACAGTCGAGCCACCCGTTCGATCGGCAGCAGCATGACGTCGTGGATGCTCAGGCCGGCCATGCGCTCGAGTTGCTCGTTGCGCCACTGCACGCCATGCGGCATGAAGCGGCGGTAACGCCCTGACGAGGTTTCGGCGTCAGCCAGGCTGCGCTCGGCATCGGCCTGCGATCCGACGCGCCAGAGCAGCGCATCGGGCTTGAGTCGGGCTCCATGACAGGTGCCACAGGGCGTGTAGGCCCGATAACGGGACAGCAGGACCCGGATGTGCATCTTGTAGGCCTTGCTCTCGAGCCAGTCAAAGAAGCGCCGGATGCCGTACCACTGCTTGTTGTAGTTGCCCGCCCAGTCGGATCCGCCCTCGATCACCCACTGACGATGGGCCTGCGGCAGATCACGCCAGGCGATGTCCATGGCCACCCCGGCGAGCCTGGCGTGCCGCGCCAGATCGGTCTGGCATTCCTTGAAGCTCTCAGTGGTCCAGGGCTTGACGGCTCCCTGGGCGAGGGTCTTGCTCTCATCCGGGATCACCAACCCGAGATCAATGCCGATCACCCGCCCGAATCCTCGGCAAGTGTCGCAGGCGCCCATGGGCGAATTGAATGAAAACAGGCTCGGCACAGGATCGCTGTAGGCGATGCCGCAGGGCGCGCAGGCCAGTGCGCTGCTGTAGCGCCACACCTCCACGGTCTCGCCGGATTCCCCAAGCACCTGCACGGCCATGCGCCCTGCACCCCGATGCAGGGCGGCCTCCAGGGCTTCGCCGAGCCGGGCGTCATCGACGCTGCCCATGCGCAAGCGATCCTGCACCACCTGCAGCGTCAGTCCCGATGGCGTTGCGGCAGAAGACTCGCGGGCATGCACCCGCGTGTAGCCCTGCGCCATCAGGTGCTGTTCGATCTCGGCTTCGCTGAAGTTCTCGGGCACCTGAATCGGAAAGGTGATCACCAGACGCGGGTCGCCGGCGGCCTGAGCCCGCTGTTGCACGGCGGCACGGATGCTGGCCACGGTATCGCGTTGCACCGGCTCGCCACAGCAGCGGCAGTGCAGCCGAGCCGCCCGGGCGAACAGCAGCTTGAGGTGGTCATTGAGCTCGGTCATGGTGCCGACCGTGGAGCGCGAGGTGCGTACCGGGTTGGTCTGATCGATCGCGATGGCTGGTGGCACCCCTTCGATCCGGTCGACCTGGGGCTTGTCCATGCGATCGAGAAATTGCCGCGCATAGGCCGAGAAGGTCTCGACATAGCGCCGCTGGCCTTCGGCATAGAGCGTGTCAAAGACCAGGGAGGATTTGCCCGATCCTGAAACGCCGGTCACGACCACCAGTTCACCCGTGGGAATGTCGAGATCGAGATTGCGCAGGTTGTTCTGACGCGCGCCGCGAATACGAATGGGAGGATGAGCGGCCATGGGCAGCGAACCTTGTAGGGCGGGCATGAGGAGGAGGGCCGATTGCAGGAGCAGTCCTCGGTGGAGGGTTCTGGTCTTGAGCGGCAGACAACGATGGTACGGGAATCCGTTGTTCGGCCCGGCAGGACCCCTCGGCTACCATAGGGCCAACCTCTTGAGCTGGAGAAAAGCCATGTCACGCACCATCATCGCAACCGCGGCTGCACCGGCGGCCATCGGCCCCTATTCCCAGGCCGTGCGCAGCGGCAACACCGTCTACACCTCGGGCCAGATCGCACTCGATCCGGTGTCGGGCCAGCTCGTCGAGGGCGGCATCGAAGCGCAGGCCGAGCAGGTGTTTCGCAACCTTCGGGCCGTCGCAGAGGCTGCCGGAGG
>JBKCEY010000213.1:0-11988 GCA_046304115.1 Burkholderiales bacterium
CAAAATCAATCGCACGCTGGCCGATGGCATCCGTGGCGGGTGCGTCGGAATCCAGGGCCGGCAACCCGGTGAGACTGCGCAGGCCCAGGTCGTCCAGGAATTGCTGGGTCGTTGCAAAGAGCGAGGGTCTGCCGATCACATCCTTGGTGCCGATCACCTCGATCCAGCCGCGATCTTCAAGGCTTTTGATGATGTGAGAGGACACCGTGACACCCCGGATTTCCTCGATATCGCCCCGGGTGACGGGCTGCCGGTACGCAATGATGGCGAGCGTCTCGAGCACGGCTCGGGAGTAACGCGGCGGACGCTCCGGGTTGAGACGCTCGATGTAGCGCGCAATGTCCGGGGCGCTCTGGAATCGCCATCCGGTTGCGAGCGGGATGAGCTGCACGCCGCGGTCATGCCAATCGGCCTGCAACTCCTCGAGCAATGTACGGACCGTATCGGCACCGATCTCGAAATCCTCGGCAAAGAGTCGCCGCAGATCGGCAACCGCAAGGGGTTGCTCGGCACACAGAAGAGCGGCCTCGATGATGCGCTTGGCTTGCGCGGTATTCATGTGGCAATGGGTCGCGACACAGGATGTCGCAAAAAGAAGAACTGCCCGAGGCAGGAAAGTACCGAGTGCAAGCGGATCATGCCGCGATGCACGCCGGCAGACACTTGGGGCCGGACGAGGTGCTGAACGATCGGATCAGGGCCCTGGCTCGATTGAGCACACAGCGGGCCTGGGCCATGGTCTTGGTCGTGCAACGCTGCAGCCCCATACGCTTCGGGGCTCACCAACAACCCCGACTTGCTCAGAGGATCTGGTGTGTTGTCATGCAACGTCGGCACACGCGCGATGCAGAATACCAGTCCCTCCCGGAGATTCACAACCATGTCGTTTCACCAGCGTCGTTCATTCAGGACACCCGGCCCCGGTGTCGAGTTGTCGCGTGGCCATCCCTTCTGGCGTGCTCTTCGCAAGCTCCGGCAAACCCTTCAGGTTGCGGTCCTGAGTTGCGTTGCGCTGGCCGCCTTCCCCGCAGCCGCCCAGACGGCCCCAGGCGGGTCCTCGAGCGCGGGCACCTCCGGGGGCTCCGCTCGAAACGCTCCCGGTGCCCTGAAAGTGGGTTCCGAGGAGGCCGGCGGTCATGCCGTCCTGGCCGCGCTGATCGAGCAGATCGGGCGCTGCAATGAGGGCCCCACTCCGGAAGCCTTTCATCGAGCGCTGAGTCGAGCCTCGTTGATCGAAAACCGGCCCTATGACATCAATGCCGAGCAGTTCAGTTATGCCCTGCGTACACCGCTCACGGTTGGCCATGGGCTGAAAGTGACGCATGTGGCCTTGTTGGGCCATGAGAATTCCGGGTATTCGTGGGTTGGACTGACTCTGGCCATGCCGGTTGCGGCCGCAGAAGCGGCACTCAAGGCCAGCGCATGGCCCGTGCGCGGAAAGACGAGAACAAGAAAATCGACTGGGGAGATTCTGGTCAGGGAGCGGGCACTGGTGCCTGCGGTCAACCTGAAGGGTGCGACGAACTGGCTGTGCGGATTCCAGGGCGACTGACGGAGCATCAGACTGACGGAGAGTCAATAACCGTCTGATGAACAAGCGCCGTGGTTGCGGGGGCAGGATTTGAACCTGCGACCTTCGGGTTATGAGCCCGACGAGCTGCCAGACTGCTCCACCCCGCGTCCGGAAGAGCGAGAATATAACACAGAACCTGGGTTGGGCGTGCCGCTGCGGCATACTCCCACCTGACTGAGGACGACTCATGAAATTCTGTTCAAGTTGTGGTGAATCCGTGGTGCTTGAAGTCCCTGCGGGCGACAACCGCATGCGCCACTGCTGCAATCACTGCAACACCATTCACTATCAGAACCCCAAGATGGTGCTGGGCACGGTGACCACCTGGGAGTCGGGCGTCTTGCTGTGTCGCCGGGCGATCGAGCCTCGCCATGGCTACTGGACCTTGCCAGCCGGATTCATGGAAAACGGCGAGACCACCGCTGAAGGCGCGGCCCGCGAAACCCTCGAAGAAGCCGGCGCCCGCATCGAACTCGGCCCGGTCTTTTCGATGATCGATGTACCTCATGTCGATCAGGTCCACATGTTCTATCGTGCCCGTCTGCTGCACCTCGACTTCGAGCCCGGCCCCGAAAGCCTGGAGGCCAGGCTGTTCGAGGAGCATGAGATTCCCTGGGACGAGATCGCCTTCAGAACCGTCGGCCAGACGCTCAAGTGGTTTTTTGCCGATCGCAAGGCAGGGCAGTTCGGTGTGCACACCAGTGAAATCCGCTGGAGCCCTCCGGGCCCGAAGGCCTGAACGGGCCGTGCCGGTCAGCCCGGATGCCCCTGCCCTGGATCGAGCCCCACGACCCGCTGCCCTCACCTGAGCGGGCCCTGCGGTCGCCTGACGGCCTGGTCGCGGCGGGCCGCGATCTTTCGGCTGATCGGCTGCTGCAGGCCTATCGGCAGGGCATCTTTCCCTGGTACAGCGCGGGTCAACCGGTGCTGTGGTGGTCACCCGATCCGCGCATGGTGCTCTTCACCCGGGAATTCCGGTGCACCCGATCCTTGCACAAGACGCTGCGGCGGGTGCGGCGCGAAGGGCAATGGCAGATCAGTCTGAACACCGACTTCGATGCCGTCATGCGCGAATGTGCGGCGCCACGCCCGGATCAGGACGGCACCTGGATCACACCGCTCATCCGGCAGGCCTACGGCGAGCTTCATCGCAGGGGGAATGCCCACTCGCTCGAGATCCGCGAAGAGGATGTGCTGATCGCGGGACTGTATGGCGTTTCGATCGGTCGGATGTTCTTCGGTGAAAGCATGTTCACCCGCCGCACCGACGCCTCCAAATGCGCACTGGCCGTGCTGGTGAGTCTGCTGAAACATCTGGATTTCCCGGTGATAGACTGCCAGCAGGTGACTTCCCATCTGGCCTCGATGGGAGGTCGGCCGATAAGCCGAACCGATTTCCTCGAACAGGTGCGCGTGCTGGTGGATCAGCCGCCGCCCGATTGGTCCCGGGTCACTCCGGAGTTTCCCGAATGACACGCACCGCATGACGCACCTCAAGGAACTGCCCTTTTCGGCGCTGCAGTTCTACGCCACTGCGCCCTATCCGTGCAGCTATCTGCCCGGTCGGCAGGCACGCTCACAGGTGGCCACACCCAATCACCTGATCAATGCCGATGTCTACAGCGAACTCGTTCGCACGGGCTTTCGCCGCAGTGGCGTGTTCACCTATCGGCCCCATTGCGATGGCTGCCGAGCCTGCGTGCCGGTGCGCGTGCCTGTGGATCTGTTCACGCCCAATCGCAGTCAGCGTCGGGCCCAGCAGCGTCATGGGGATCTGAAAGTCCTGATTGCCCGCCTGGGGTTTTCGACCGAGCACTACGAGCTCTACCTGCGTTATCAGGCCGCCCGCCACTCCGGGGGCGGCATGGATCAGGACAGCCGCGATCAGTACTCGCAATTCCTGCTGCAAAGCCGCGTCAATACCCGTCTGGTCGAGTTTCGCAACGCCCAGGGGGCCTTGTGCATGGTCTCGATCATCGACATCCTGGATGACGGTCTGTCCTCGGTCTACACCTTCTTTGACCCGGATGAGCCGCGTACAAGCTATGGCACCTGGAATGTGCTGTGGCAGATCGCCCAGTGCAAGCAGCTTGGCCTGCCCTACCTGTACCTGGGCTACTGGATCGACGGCAGCCCCAAGATGGCCTACAAAGCGCACTTTCAGCCGATCGAGCAGCTGATTGCAGGTCACTGGCAACGGATGCCTGGAACATGAGGCTCTACCGTGTGGTGCGGCCTGCACTGTTTGCGCTGCCGGCCGAAGACAGCCACGATTTCGTGATCGATCTGCTGCAGTTCCTGCACTCCTGGAATCTCGTGCGCCCGTTCTGCGGGCGTACGGTGCGCGATCCGGTCGAGTTGATGGGACTGAAGTTTCTCAACCGGGTCGGGCTGGCTGCGGGTCTCGACAAGAACGCCCGCATCCTGGGGGCCTTCGGCGCCATGGGTTTTGGCTTCGTCGAAGCCGGTACGGTCACGCCGCGCCCACAGCCTGGCAACCCCAAGCCGCGCATGTTCCGGCTGCCCCGGGCCAAGGCCCTCATCAACCGCATGGGCTTCAACAACGAGGGCAGCGACGACATGCTCACCCGGTTGCTGGCCCGGGAGTTCTCGGGTCCGGTGGGGGTCAATATCGGCAAGAACGCCGATACGCCCATCGAACTGGCGGCCAAGGATTATCTGGAAGGCCTGGCCTCGTTCTGGCCGATCGCCGACTACATCACGATCAACATTTCATCGCCCAACACCCAGAATCTTCGTCAGCTCCAAAGCGGTGACTCCCTGGATGACCTGCTCGTGCAGATCGTGCGTGAGCGCTATGCGCTGTACCGCGCCTATGGCCGGATGGTGCCCGTGCTGCTCAAGATTGCCCCCGATCTGGATGACGCCCAGATCGCGCGCGTGGCGAGTCGCCTGATCCGGTACGACATCGATGGCGTGATCGCAACCAACACCACCGTCTCGCGTGAGGCGGTGCAGGGCCTCAAGCATGCTGGCGAAGCGGGCGGACTGTCTGGTGCGCCGGTGCGAGAGGCCAGCAACCGGGTGATTCGGGCCTTGAGACAGGCCCTGCCCCCGCGGTATCCGATCATCGGGGTGGGCGGCATCATGAATGCCGCCGATGCACTGGCCAAGATCGAGGCGGGGGCGGACCTGGTCCAGATCTACACCGGTCTGATCTACCAGGGCCCCGGGCTGATCAAGGAGTGCGCGCGCGCGCTGGGTCGACTGCCAACACCGGCGCCTCATCAGGCACGAATTCCCCAGATAAGCGACGGACACCGCTTCCCAGCCTGACGGGCTGTCCGTGCGGGGTTGATTCATCGGCCAGCTGCCAGGCCTGCCGCAAGGCCACCAGAGCACCCGGCGCAGCGATACCCCGTCGCACCAGCAGGCGCTCGAGCGCAACAGGCCAGTGATTCCAGGCGGGATCCGATGGGGTCTTGGCCGCCTGACCCTCAGAGCCAGGCGTGCCTGGCGCGCCCACCTCACACGCGCCCAAAGATGCAGCCGGATCTATCGGTGGCGCCTGCGCCAACACATCACCCAGCGTGGCCGACCACTCGGGCCAGCTGAAAACCCCCCGTTGGTGCAACTGCACCACCAGCGCAAAGATCTGTGCCTGCCAGGGCTGCTCGAAGGCGACAGATGCCGCATGGAGCTCCGAGGGCGCGTCAGGCGCAACAACGGCGATCGAATCGGACGCAGACTGATTCAGGGAGTCAGGCGGATACAGGCTCAAGGTAAGGCTCCCAGCAGTCCACATGAACCGATGCGGCAGTGGTGTCCGCTCCCCAGAGGGTCTTGGCATCGAACCGCACGGTATAGAGCCAGCACGGCTGTTCACCGTCACCCGCCGCATGAGTGTCCGGATACACATGCATGCCCCGCACGGCTTCGACCTGACCGACATGGCCCCGCAGGTAGCGCGGCAATCGGGTGTGACCCGAAGGATGCATGATCCGCGCCCGAACCGGATCGCCTGCTGCAAACCGCGCCAGAACCGTGGGCGGACGTTCGGTGGGCCCGCCGCGCGCCAGCACGGCCGGGACATCCGCCGCCTTGAGCACCCGGGGCGGCATCGAACCGCCCGGCTGCATCCGGGTCAACCCGCGCGCTTCGAGCAGCCGCTCCAGCGCCTCGAACCAGATCTGGTAGTAGGAGCTCGACAGATACAGGGCAGGCGGCAGGGATTCGCGGGCCGAGCGGGCCTGGTCGAGATTCCATGCGCCGCTCGCGCCCATGGCCAGCGTGAGCGCAAAGGCGCGCCGCTCCCAGGCCTCATGAAAACGCAGCTCGTCGTCTTGCGGAGCAATCGGCCCGAAGCCCTGCGCGCCCCCCAGATCGTGCGGGCCGTTCATGAGAGAGGTCCGATGACGCCGGTGCCGATCATGGCATCGCGATGGACAATGGCCGCCAGCTGATCCTCATTCCAGCCCTGCGTATCCTGCGGACGCTCGGGAATCACCAGATAGCGCAGTTCGGCGGTCGAATCGTAGACCCGGATTTCGGTGTCTTGAGGCAACGTGAGGCCAAACTCGGCCAGCACGCCGCGCGGATCGATCACGGCCCGCGACCGATAGGCAGGCGACTTGTACCAGGCGGGCGGCAGGCCCAGCACCGGCCATGGATAACACGAGCACAGGGTGCACACCACCAGATGATGAACGCCGGGCTCATTGAACAGGGCCACCATGTGCTCGCCCTGCCGACCGGTGAAGCCAAGCGAGGCGATGGCTGCGGTGGCGTCCTGCTGCAGCCACTCCCGATCGGCCGGATCGGTCCAGGCACGGGCCACCACGCGCGCCCCGTTGTGGGGACCAACCCGGTGCTCATAGGTCTCGATCAGCAGGTCAAGCGCCGCTGGATCGACCAGCCCTTTGTCGACGAGCAGGGTTTCGAGGGCCCGCACACGAACATCCATGTCGGTGAGGGAGCGCTCATGGGGATGGTTGCCTGACACGGTGCTTCCTCGTCGTTAAGGTATGTTCGACCCACCTGCAGGTGGGGTCGCGAAGTTGAAAGTGTGACCGACCGAATGCTGCCATGACACGCGCTCGGCGTGCGACCCATCCCACGATGACCGATATCGTTCTCAGTACTCTCAATGCCCGCTGGACGCACGCCTCGCTGGGTCTGCGCTACCTGCTGGCCAATCTGGGGCCACTCGCTCAGCGCGCCTGCATCGAGGAGTTCACGCTGCGCACCCCGCTGCACGACATGGTCGAGCGGCTGCTGGCCCATCAACCCAGGGTGATCGGGCTGGGCGTGTATGTCTGGAATGTCGAGCAGACCACCGAGCTGATCCGGGCCCTTCGCGCGCGGGCGCCGCAGATCCGCATCGTGCTGGGCGGCCCCGAGGTGAGCCACGAGACCCATGATCAGGAGATCGTGAGACTGGCGGATCATGTGATCACCGGGGCGGGCGAAGTGGCCTTCGCAAGGCTGGCCTCCCAGCTGATTGACGGGCCCCGCCCCTTGATGAGGATCATCCCCGGGGGCGAGCTCGAACTCGATGACCTCACCCTGCCCTATGGGCTCTACACCGATCACGACCTGCGTCACCGGCATCTGTACTTTGAAGCGTCCAGGGGATGCCCCTACAAGTGCGCCTTCTGTCTGTCGGCCCTCGATCGCAGTGCTTTTCCGTTTGCACTGGATCGGGTGCTGCAGGCCTTGAGGGCTCTGATCGAACGCGGCGCACGGCGCATCCGTTTTGTGGACCGCACCTTCAACCTGCGCATCAGCACCAGTCTGGCCATTCTCAACGTCCTGCTCGAGCATAACCAAACCCATCCGCAGGACCCGGTCTTTGCGCATTTCGAGCTGGTTCCCGATCATCTGCCCCAGGCATTGCGCGACACGATCCAGGCCTTTGCGCCGGGCACCCTGCAATTCGAGATCGGCATCCAGAGCTGGGATCCTCAGGTGCAGTCCCTGGTCGCCCGACGCCAGGACAACAGCCGCGCCGAAGACAATCTGCGCTGGCTCAAAAGCCATTCAGAGGCCCATCTTCATGTCGACCTGATCGCGGGGCTGCCCGGCGAAACCCTGGCAGGATTTGCGCGCGGCTTCGATCGCCTGTGGGCCCTCGAGCCCCACGAAATTCAGGTGGGCGTCCTCAAGCGTTTGAGAGGTACCCCGCTCACCCGTCTGCAGGACGAGCACGGCCTGGTCTTTGAGGCGGCAGCGCCCTATGCGGTACTTCAGACGGCCCATCTTTCAGCCCTGGAGATCGAGCGGGTATCGCGCTTTGCCCAGGCCTGGGAGCGGCTGGCCAACTCGGGCCGGTTCAGCACCACGCTCATGGCCTGGCTTGGATCGCAGGAGTCCGCCTTTACAGGATTCATGGCCTTTTGCGACCACCTGCACCAACGGGATTGCAACCTGCATCACACCCCCCTTGAGACCCTGGCCGGCTGGCTTGCAGACTGGCTCGCACAGCAACCGGGCTGGACGCAGCACCGGGCACAGAGCCTGCTCATTCAGGACTATCAGGCGAGCGGCGCACGCGGACGGCTGCCCTTCATGTCACGCGGCCTTCCCGGAGGAGCATCGGCTCCTTCCTCCGTAGCAACCGTAGTGCGCTCGGCGTAACCGCGGGCCCTCAGCGTAACCGCGGGCCCTCAGCGTGACCGGTTGGCCCAGCGTTCCTTGAAGGTCTGCCCCTGCGGCACGCGCAGATCGCGGGTATGGGTCCAGCCCTTGAGCCAGCGACTCGGGCCGATGCGCTGACTCGATCCGCCCATCCAGCGCAGCACGCGACTGCCCATGCGCACCAGAGGCCTGTAAACCTCCGGATGTCGTGCGCTCCAGCCCCAGACCCTGAGCGCCATCCGCTCAGGCCAGGGCCGCAGACCCCGATCCATCTGCCGCTCACGCAGCTTGCGCAGCAGATCAGGCAAGGGGATCTTCATGGGGCAGACCACATGACACTCCCCGCACATCGTGGCCGCCTGCGGCAGATCGAGCGCCTGTTCCAGTCCCTGGTAGGCCGGTGTCAGCACCGACCCCATCGGTCCTGGATAGACCCATCCATAGGCATGCCCACCCACCTTCTGGTAGACCGGGCAATGGTTCATGCAGGCGCCGCACTTGATACACCGCAGCATGTCCTGAAATTCGCCACCGAGCAGGCCCGAGCGCCCGCCATCGACCAGCACCACATAGGCATGCTCGGGGCCATCCTGTTCACCCGGGGCACGCGGGCCGGTCAGCAGCGAAAAATAATTGGAGATCGACTGACCCGTCGCCGAGCGCGGCAGCAGTCGAGCCACGGTGGCCAGATCCTCAAGCGTGGGCAGGACCTTCTCGATACCCGTCACGGCCACATGTACCTTGGGCGGCAGCACCGTGCACAGGCCCTCATTACCTTCGTTGGTGAAGACGGCCACCGACCCGGTTTCGGCGATGATGAAGTTGCCTCCCGAGATGCCCATGTCCGCGCTCAGAAAGTGCGGGCGCAGAAATTCACGTGCCTCGCGGGTCATCTGCGGAATGTCGGTCAGACGCGGTCGCTGATGCACCCGGGCGAAGAGATCGGACACCTCGTCCTTGCTCTTGTGCACCACCGGCGCCACGATATGCGAGGGCGGCTCGTTGTCGTTGATCTGCAGGATGTACTCACCCAGATCCGTCTCGACCACCTTCACGCCGGCCGCTTCGAGATGGCGATTGAGCGCCATTTCTTCGGAGACCATCGACTTCGACTTGGTCACCTTCTGCACGCCATGGCGGCGAGCGATCTCCACGACCAGACGGGCTGCATCTTGCGGGGACTCGGCCCACAGCACCGTGGTTCCTCGCGCGGTAGCCGCCTGCTCGAACTGCTCGAGCCAGACATCGAGTTGCTGCAGGGCGCGATTGCGCCGCGCCACCGCTTCATCGCGGGTGGCTTCGAAATCATCAAGCTCTGCGATGGCCTGGGTGCGTCCCACCGTCCAGCGCTGCGACAGGATCTTGAGGTTTTGCTGCAGCCGCACGTCAGCCAGCTTCTGGCCAACACGCGCCTTGAAGTGCATGGACTGGACTTGCATCAATCGGACTCCGGAAAAATCAAGGGCCGTGGCTTGAGAGAAAGGATCAGGCCTTGGCGGGTGCGAGCACCTGCGCCACATGAAGCACCTGCGTGACCGCATCACCGGTTCGCCGCAGGCGCCCCTCCAGATGCAACATGCAGCCCAGATCACCCATCACGACACAGGGTGCGCCCGTGGCATGGATACGTTCGATCTTCTCGTCGGCGATTGCGGCGGAAATTTCGTCGTACTTGACGGCGAACGCCCCACCAAACCCGCAGCAGGCGCGCGCATCCTTCATCTCGGTCAGACTGATCTGCGCATTGAGCGCCATGAGCGCGCGCGGCTGGGCCTGCACACCGAGCTCGCGCAGGCCGCTGCAGCAGTCGTGGTAAGTGACCGCCCCCTGATAGGCCCCCGGCAGTGCGCTGATCTTCAGCACCTCATGCAGAAAGGTGGTGAGCTCCCAGGTTTTGGCAACCAGCGCATCGGCCCGACGCCGCAGATCGGGATCGTCGGCGAGCAGTTCGGGATAGTGACGCCTGACCATGCCGCCACAGGATCCCGAGGGCACGACCACATGATCGAAGCCCTCAAATTCAGCAAGAAACTTGCGCGCAAGGGCTCGAGCTGAAGCCGTGTCGCCGGAGTTGAACCCGGGCTGGCCGCAACAGGTCTGACTCATGGGCACCTCGACCGTGCAGCCGGCTGATTCGAGCAGCCGCACCGTGGCCTCGGCAATTTCGGGTCGCATGAGGTCGACCAGACAGGTAACGAAGAGAGCGACTTTCACGAGTAGAGAGTGACTTTCACGATTTGAGATAACCTACCACGATACTGAATCCTCTCCTGCGATCATGCCTCGCCCTCCCGCTGAGCCCGCCGCCGCATCTGAAGCCTCGTCAGCCACTTCCTCGCGCGGGGCCATCCAGGTCATCGACCGTCTGGTGGGGCTTCTTGATGCACTGGCCGAACATCCGGAAGCGGTCAGCCTGAAGTCGCTGTCCCAGCGAACCGGCCTGCATCCGTCGACCGCACACCGCATTCTGAACGATCTGGTGGCCGCACGGATCGTGGATCGGGCCGAACCCGGCACCTATCAGCTCGGTATTCGCCTGCTCGAGCTGGGCAATCTGGTCAAGGCCCGGCTCAATGTGCGCGATGCCGCTCTCGGCCCCATGCGCGACCTGCACCGGACCACTCACCAGCCCGTGAACCTCTCGATCCGCCAGGGCGATGAAATCGTCTATATCGAGCGCGCGGTTTCGGAGCGCAGTGGCATGCAGGTGGTTCGTGCGGTGGGTGGCAGAGCCCCCCTGCACCTGACCTCGGTCGGCAAGCTGTTTCTGGCTGCGGATGATCCCCGGGCCGTCAGGGCCTACGCAACCCGCACCGGACTGGCCGGACACACCCGAAACAGCCTCACCGACCTGCCACGTCTGGAACGTGAACTGGCGCTGGTGCGTGCCCGAGGCTATGCCCGCGACAACGAGGAACTGGAGCTTGGCGTGCGCTGCATCGCTGCGGGCATCCGGGACGACTCCGGGCGACTGGTGGCGGGTCTGTCGATCTCTGCCCCGTCAGACTTCCTGCAGGATGCCTGGATCGATCTGCTGTGCAGTACGGCGCGTCAGATTTCGGTTGCGCTGGGCTACGAAGGCCAGGCCCGTTGAATCCCACCTGCCTCAGGCCCGCTCGCCGAGGGGCCTTGGGTGGTCGTGGGACCAGGAACGGCTGATTCGCTCAGCCAGCGCCGCAAGCGCTCGGCGTCGGCAAACCGCGACTGACTGCCCTGAGCATCGAGCAGCACGATGATCACATCCCGGCCATCGACCGTGGCCTGCATGACCAGGCACTTGCCCGCTTCCGAGATAAAGCCGGTCTTTTGCAGGCCGATCTCCCAGCTGGGGTGATCAACCAGGCGGTTGGTGCTGCGATAACCGATCTGCCGACGGCCAACATCCACCATCCGGCCATTGGCTGTGGAGTATTCACGGATCAGCGGATAGGCATGGGCGGCGGCAGTCAGCCTTGCCAGATCGCGGGCACTGGAGACATTGCCTCCGGACAGGCCTGTCGGCTCGCTGAATCGGGTGTCGGCAAGACCCAGCGCGCGCGCCTTGGCATTCATGGCGGCGACGAAGGCGCTCAGACCTTCAGGGTGCAGGCGGCCCAGGGCATGAGCTGCCCTGTTTTCAGAGGACATGAGCGCGAGCAGGAGCATGTCGGCACGGCTGACCTGCGAGCCAATCGGCAAACGCGAACTGCTGTGGCGCTCGGTATCACGGTCGGCTTCGGTAACCAGCAGACTCTCGCTGAGCGAGGCGCCCGAATCGATCACGACCATCGCAGTCATGAGCTTGGTGATCGAGGCGATCGGCAATACAGCCTGAGGAT
>JBKCEY010000214.1:0-5050 GCA_046304115.1 Burkholderiales bacterium
GGCTCACATCGATGCCGCAAAGCAGCACCGCGATCTTCAGACTGGCTTCGCGCGAGCCGGTCTGGCCCGCAGTGCTCCCTGCAGCGCTCACGTTCAGTTCAGACCGTTGCGGCCAATCGGCTGGCCTGGTTGATCGCTCGCTTGGCATCCAGTTCGGCGGCCTCGAAGGCCCCTCCGACCAGAGTGCTCCTGACACCGAGCGCCTGCAATTCATCGTGCACCGCACGAAGCGGCACATGACCGGCACAGATGATGACGGTATCGACCTCGAACAGCTTGGGCTGACCCATGACCAGCGTATGCAGCCCCGCGTCGTCGATCCGCTGGTACTCCACGCCGTTGATCATCTGCACACCGCGCCGGTTGAGCGTCATGCGATGGGTCCAGCCCGTGGTGCGCCCCAGGCTCTTGCCCAGCGGATCGCTCTTGCGCTGCATGAGATAAACCGTCCGGTCGGCTTTGGCTACAGACGGAGTCACGCCGGTGACACCACCGCGCGGGTGATTGATGAAGTCGATTCCCCACTCGCGGGCAAAGACCTCAACATCAGTGGCACCCGACACCCCTTCGTGCGAGACCAGTTCGGCCACATCAAAACCAATGCCGCCGGCTCCCAGAATGGCGACGCGTTTGCCGATCGGTTTGCGCCCCAGGATGGCATCGATATAGGGCACCACCATCGGATGGTCGATGCCGTCGATCTCGGGCTTGCGAGGCGCAATACCGGTGGCAACCACCACCTCATCAAAGCCCTCGGCCTTGAGCCCTTGCGCGGTCGCCCGAATGTTGAGCCTCAGTTCTATGCCAAGCACGTCGATCATGCGCCGGTAATAGCGCAGGGTTTCGTAGAACTCTTCCTTGCCGGGGATCCGCTTGGCGAGATTGAACTGCCCGCCGATTTCCTGGGCTGAATCGATCAGCGTGACGGCATGACCCCGCTGGGCAGCCACCGTGGCATACGACAGCCCGGCGGGGCCCGCACCCACCACTGCAATCCGGCGGCGCGCAGCTGTGGGCAGGTACTTGAGCAGCGTCTCGTTGCATGCCCTCGGATTGACCAGACAGGTCACCTGCTGGCGGCCACCAAACGTGTGATCCAGGCAGGCCTGATTGCAGCCGATGCAGGTATTGATCTCGTCCTCACGGCCCTGTGCCGCCTTGATGACCAGGTCAGGATCGGCCAGCATGGGCCTTGCCATCGACACGAGATCGGCATCACCCCGAGCCAGCACCTCTTCGGCCACCTGCGGCATGTTGATGCGATTGCTGGTGATCATGGGCACCTTGAGGTGCTTGCGCAGCCGGCCGGTCACCTGCGCGAAGGCTGCACGCGGCACCATGGTCGCAATCGTGGGCACGGGCGCCTCATGCCAGCAAAAATGCGTGCTGATGATGTTCGCGCCAGCTGCCTCGATCGCCTGCCCCAGCGAGACCACTTCATCCCAGGCCAGGCCCTCATCAAGCATGTCCATGGCCGAGATGCGAAACACCACAATGAAGTTCTGGCCGACAGCCTCACGCACCCGGCGCACGATCTCGACCGGGAGTCGCATGCGGTTTTCCCAGGAGCCGCCCCAGCGATCGGTGCGCAGATTGGTCTTGCGCACGAGAAAGGTGCTGATCAGGTAGCCCGCGGAGCCGATGATCTCAACGCCGTCATAACCCGCACGCTTGGCCATCAGTGCGCAATTGACGAAGTCGGCGATCTGTTTTTCGATGCCGTCTTCATCGAGCTCTCGAGGCGTGTAGGCCCCGATGCGCGACTTGATCGGGGAAGGCGCCACGCAATCGGGCACCCGGGCGAGTGGCCCCGAGTGAAGAATCTGCATGCAGATCTTCACATCCGGTGCCGCGCTGTGGACCGCCTGCGTGATGAGGCGGTGTTGATCGGACTCCTCCGGAGTCGAGAGCTTGCTGCCCGTGCCCCCTTCAGCGTTGGGCGAAATGCCGCCTGTAATGATCATGCCCACACCGCCCCGGGCCCGCTCGGCAAAGTACTCGGCCATCCGTTCGAAGCCGTTTTCGGCCTCTTCCAGCCCGGTATGCATCGAGCCCATCAGGATGCGGTTCTTGATGGTGGTAAAGCCCAGGTCAAGGGGCGAAAAGACATGCGGGTAGCGGGCCGTGCCGTTCATTGGGGTCTCCAATTTATTGGTGGTTTGATCGTCGTGCCCGGGGGCCGGTCTTGCAGTCTGAGCAGCGTCCGTAGAGCGTGAGGTCATGGTCTTCGAGCGTAAAACCCGGTGGGGTCAGGTTCGAGAGATCCCCCGGACAGGCCTCGACCTCGAAGACACGCTGACATTGCCTGCACTGGAAGTGATGGTGGTGATGCTCATGCGCCAGTTCAAAGCGAGGGTTCTCGCCGGGGAGGTTGACCGATCGCAACTCGCCTTCTTCGACCAGGCTGCGCAGGTTGCGATAGACCGTCGCCAGACTGAGTCCAGGAACTGCGTTCTGCGCCGCGACCAGAACCTCCTGGGGCAAAAGCGGGCGCCCCGATTCGGATATGGCTTCGCGGATTGCAACGCGTTGGCGGGTTTTTCTCTCCATCCCGGAAGGTTATCCGATCAAGGCGACCAAACCGAGCCAGCGCTCGCCCCAGGGGGTTTGCCGTAACCAAAAATCCCCTCACTTGCTCTTGCGAAGGCATTCGCATTAATATTCCAACGAGAGTCCTTTAGCCACCGCAGGTGAACCATGCATCCTGTTTTGCTCCATCTGATCAAGACGACGCCCGCCACGAACGCTGTGCCCTGCAGAGCAGCATTGGCCATGGCACTCGCTCTGACAACAATCCCGCACCACGTGCAGGCCAGCGAGCCGTGGACCTTGGGTCTGGTGCTCGACGCCTCCGTGGCCTCGCGAGAGCTCGCACTGGGAGCGCGCCAAAAAGGCCTGCAACTCGGGCACTCCGATCTGACCGCAACCGGAGGCCTCGGGCGCCATCTGCATGCACAGATCACCGCAGTGGCAGCCACCCACGATGGGCGGCTCGAACGCGATATCGAAGAGGCATGGATCGAAACCCGCACCTTGCCTTGGGGCCTCAATTTGAGAGCCGGACGATTTGCCTCCCAAATCGGGGCCATCAATGCTCAACATCCGCACGCGGACGACTTCGCTGACCGGCCCCTCCTCTACCGCGGATTTCTCGGCCAGCACTGGACGGACGACGGCGTGCGCCTGAATGTCACCCTGCCCGCCCCGGTCTACTGGATGGTCGGACTGGAAGCCTTCAAGGGCCAGCGGCTTGTCCCAGAGGCTGAGGCGCACCCCAGAGGGCTTGCGGCCTACACCTTGAACACACGGCTGGGCGGAGATCTCGATCGGGCCAACAGCTGGCAAGTCGGACTGAGCACTCTGAGCAACCGGCGCACCCTTGCCGCCGAAGAAGAGCATGGCCCTGGAGGTGACGCAGCCCACGAGCACGAATCCCACGGTGCCCGATTTGCAGGGCGCCGGACAACCTGGGTCGATGCCACCTGGAAATGGGCACCGCAAGGCAACAACCGCAAGCAACAGGTGCGCATCACAGTCGAAGTGGCGCAAATCAGTGACATCCACCCGGATGCGCCAGGGCACCTAAACCATCGGGGCCAGGCCCTTGGCGCGGTCTGGAGATTTCAACCCAATTGGGAAGTCGGTGCACGATTTGACCGACTGCGTGCGCAAGCCCAGCATGAAGGCGACTGGGAGCCCCGCCGACTGAACGAACAGTCCGTCATGCTCGCGTGGAAACCGTCGCACCTGCAAACACTGAGGCTGCAGTGGTCCCGACAGCACGGCGTGGTCGGTTTCGAGGGGGCTCCAGCCAGCAAGGTCTTGCTGCAGTACATCCTGAGCTTCGGCCAGCATGGCGCGCATTCGTTTTGATTGGCTCACGGGGAGCGTATTGACACTGGGCCTGCTGATGGCCGGCCAGCCCGTCAAAGCGCAAACTGTTTTCGCCTGCGAACCCGAGTGGGGCGCCCTCACCCTCGCGCTCTTGCCAACTGCGAGGGTATTCGTCGCAACGCATGCTCAGCAAGACCCTCATCACATCGAGGCCAGGCCCAGCCTGATCGCCCAGTTGCGGTCTGCCGATGCAGCCATCTGCACGGGGGCCGAGCTGGAAGCCGGTTGGCTGCCGACGCTGCAACAACGCTCAGGGAATGCCAAGGTCCAGAATGGCGCTAAAGGGCTATTTCTGGCCGCGAGCGCCGTGCGGCTGCTCCAGACCCGCGTCTCGGGTCTGGTCTTGCCTTTTGATGGTGATATTCACCCTGGCGGCAACCCTCACCTGCATGCTGACCCGCGCAATCTGATTCCGATCGCCAGGCAATGGAGTCAACGCCTTCAGGAACTTTTTCCTCACGAAAAGGAAAACATCGGAGTGCGCCTGAAAGCGTTCGAGACTCACTGGAACGCTCAACTGACCCGGTGGCAAACCTCTGCAGCCCAGCTCAATGGCATGAGGATCGTCGTTCAGCATACGAGCCTCGCCTACCTCTGGGCCTGGGTTGGCATTCAACCGATCGCCGACCTGGAACCTCGCCCCGGACTGGCCCCTACCCCGGGCCACCTGAACAAACTGCTCTCCCTGACCCGCGAACAAGTGCCTCAGGCCATTGTGGTGACCAGCTACCAGGACCCTCGCGCCGCACAATGGTTGGCCCGTCAGTTAGGAGGCAAAGCCCAGGTCCTGCAGTTGCCCGCGACGGTGGAGGCCATCGATCGCGAACACGCCCTCACCGACTGGTTCGATCGATTACTGAGCGCATTGGCAGGAGCCCAATGAGCCGCCACCGGACCGACTCATGAATGCCTGGTGGATCCTGGTGCCTGTCCTGGCACTGGGCGCTGCCTTGCTGGCGCTCGCTCCGCTGGGCACCCATGTGCTGCGCAGGGGGGTGGTCTTCATTGATCTAGCGATTGCACAGTCTGCCGCCGCCGGGGCGCTGGCCGCCCTCAGTCTAGGCAGGCATCCTGCCTGGTGGGTAACGCAGACCGCAGCCATCCTGAGCGCACTGGTCGCCGCGGGCGTGGTGGCCCTTCTGGCCAGGCGCTGGCC
>JBKCEY010000215.1:0-36130 GCA_046304115.1 Burkholderiales bacterium
CGGCCAGCAGATCCACCTGGATCCCGTGGGCTGGCAGCGCCTGGCCAAACAGCACCTGGACATCCGGACGGTAGGTCGGATGCGATTCGGCGGTTGCGAGCAGGATGCGCATGAGATCAACGCACCCGCGAGACTGAAGGACCGGCTGGCCGGGCTGCTGCCGGCGCAACACCCGGCTGCATGGATGTGTCTGGCCTGGGGTCGTCGGCAAGGACAGGCATACGGGCTCGCCAGGCAGTCAGCCCCAGGATCAGCGCCGCCAGCACCTGCTGGCTCGGCGCCAGCACCCAGGCCTCGAGCATGAGCCAGATCGGGATCAGCAGCGCCGCTCCCGCAGCCAGCGTGCGGCACAACGCCCGATCGAGGCCTTCACGGGCCTGGCCGACCAGACGGCTGGCACAGCGCCACGCACCGACAACCGACCCCAGGATCAGCGCTGCACCCACCAGGCCCTGTTCCCACAGATGCACCGCCACTGCAGTCAGGCCAATGGCATAGCCCGGGTACTGGCGGTCCATGTGGCCCAGCCGTTCGGTACCCCGCGAGCCATGCGCCGATCCCACTCCATGGCCAAAGAAGGTGCCACGCAGATCAGCCAGACCATGACGGCTCCACCAGAAGTCGACCACATTGCTGCGGTTCAGACTTGCGCCACCGTAATAGCCACGATTGCCCAGGTTGTACTCGAGGTTCTGCTCGATGCGGGCCTGCAGGCTCATGCCCGAGCGGTCTTCATCGACCTGGAGCGCCACGTAGTTGTAAAACAGCGCAGCGCACACTGCGAGCATGGCCAGGGTGCCCAGCGCAAAGCGCCCGGGGCGCAGTCGAATCAGGTCTGCATACACCACAGCCAGTGCGATCGGCAGAAACACGATCACCATCTTGGTCTCACCCAGCACGAGGGGTGCGGCCAACCAGAGCATGAGCGGCCAGAACAGCAACGGGCGGATCAGGCCTTCACGACGCAGCGCGGCCAGCGCGGCCAGCATCAGCACCAGAAAGAAGGCCATCACATTGTTGTTGGCGCCTCCGGTGAGGCTGCCCTCGAAGCTGCCTGCCACGATGTCGACCGGCACGACCCCATCGGGCAGATTGAGCCGGCGGGGCATGAGAACCAGCCGTTGATAGATCGCCAGCGGCAACTGCAGCATTCCGATCGCCAGCAGAGCCCACCCGAGCCGGCGAACCTGGCTCCAGGGCAGGGGCAGGATCAGCCAGACCAGCAGCACGCCCCAGAAGGCGTATTGACGCTTGAGTCCGGCAATACCCTGCTCCAGGCTGCCGGTGCTGAGCAGGGCCCCCACCATGGCCAGCATGAGGCTCGCAACGGCCGCCACCGCGAATGCAGGCCAGGGCCGTTGCTGCGCAGTCTGCGTGACCGACAAGGCCCCGTGCAACACCGCCGTGACCATGAGCAGGACGCCCAGCAAGGAGAGCATCCAGGGCAGCCGGGCCGCCTGCGGCCAGTGCATCACAATCGGGCCCGCCAGCGCCAGGGTTGCGATCACCACGATGCCCAGGGTCACGCCGGGCCTTTCGATCAGGATCAGACCCGCCAGTGCGCCCAGTACCAGACCGATCAGGATGATCTCGCCACTGGCCAGCGCCAGTGCAGCCAGCGCTGCGGCGAACAGGTAAAAGAAGCACAGCGCCACTGCGCTGCGATGCGCAACCGCGGCGCTCATTTCAGGCGGCATCGTTGAGCGTGGTGCCCAGCAGTTGCACGTCCACCTGTCGCAACAGCCTGGCCAGCTCCTGCAGATCACTGCTTCGGGTCCGGCCGCTGCGGGCCAGCAGCAAGGCACCACGGGCTGCCTGCGCGATCAGCGGAGCCTCCGGGGCAAGCTGGGCTGCGGGCGTATCGACCAGGATCACATCATGGCTGAGGGCCAGGTCGTCCATCAACCGCACCAGGCGCGAACCCCCGAAACACTCCTGGGGTTCGGGTGGCTCGGTTCCAGCCGTCAGCACCGAGAGCCTTGGCACGGCCGGCACCGGCAGGCACTCGGCATGCTCGTCGAGGCCGGCCAGCACATGACCCAGACCGCGCCGTGCCGGCAGGTTGAACAGATGCTGCTGGGCCGGCATGCGAAGGTCGGCATCAATCACCAGAGTCTGTCGTCCGGAGCGTGCGAACTCGACGGCCAGAGCCGCCGTCAGCAGGCTTCGTCCATCGCCGGGATCGACACTGCTGATGGCCAGGGCGGCGCGCCCCGGTGAACCATCGAACCAGCGTGAACGCAGCTGCATGGCAAGCGCTCGAACGCTCTCGACATAGCCCGAACGCGAGGCCATGGCGCGTTGGAGGGTCGTCGACACCCGGGGGCCGGTCAACACCGGCGCGAAGGCTCGGGTCCGAAACGTGAGAACGGAATTTGAGGACATGCACACTCTCCAGCAAAAGGTCGGACCAGGGAAATCCTCTGGACCTCAGGGACCGATGAGGACTCAGGGACCGATCAGCACTCAGGGGCCGATCAGCACTCAGGGACCGATCAGCACTCAGGGGCCAATAAGCCTTTGCGAAGCCCGGGTGCCCAGTTCGGGCAGGCGGGCCAGCACGGTCAGACCACTGGCCAGTCGCGCGTCTTCTGCATCCCGAACGGGGCGCTGACTGGACTCCAGCGCCAGAGCCGCCATCAGACCGATCACCAGACCTGCGAGCACGCCCAGGACGGCATTGAGCAGGGGCTGCGGCCGCGAAGGCTGAGAGGGCGCAACCGCCGGCGTGATCACACTGGCATTCGAATGTCGTGCCTGGCTCTCGAGGCGCGTTTCGGTCAGGCGCTGGCTCACCATTTCGAGTGCACGCTGAGCGCTCTGAACCTCACGCTCGAGGACATGCAACTGATCCCGTGAGCCCTTGAGACCGGCAACACGCGAGCGTTGTGCATCGAGCGCCTCGCGCAATCGGGCCTCGCGTGCCACGTTCACCTGATGACTGGCCTGCAGGCTGGAGCTCACGCGAGCCGTTTCGCTGGCCAGACGAACCCGCAGTTGCGCGGCCTGAGCCTGCTCGGCCACAACCTCTGGATGGGCAGGCCCGAGTCGGGAGCCCATCTGCTGCAAGCGCGCTTCAACCCGTCCGAGATCCGCGCTCAGGGTCTGCAACAGCGGATGAGACACCACCTCGGGCATGCTCGCGCCGGAACGGGCCGCATCGAGCCGTGCCCGACTCTCGGACAGAGCCGTCTGACTGGTCTGCCACTGACTTGAAATTTCGGTCAGACGCAGGGTCTCGACATCGAGACGCTCGTCGTCGGCCAGAATGCCGCTCGCGCGCTGCGCCGCACTGAGCCTGCGCTGTGCGGATTCAACCCGGTCGCGGTGTTCGCGGGTCTGGGTCTCGAACCATGCACTGAAGTCACCGGCAGGCCCGGTCCGCAGATCTCGGGCGGTTTCGAGATAGGCCTGCGTGAAGGCGTTGACGACCTGTGCACTCAACTCAGCCTGAGGGCCTTCATAGGTCACCGTGAGCGTGCTGCCCTCACGGGAGGCATCCACCTGAAGTCGTCGCTCGAAATGTCGGACGATGCGCCGGCGCGGCTCCGGCTCCTGAGGCGCATCGGCCAGCGCTGCACGCATCAGGGCGTCGTTGCGCGTGAGATCGAGCTGATCGATCACGCGCTGCATCACGCGCTCGCTGCGCACGATTTCGGTCTGCGTCACCAGATAGCCCTGCAGGGTCTGAGGCATCGCCACTGCGCCACCCAGAACCGGATCGGTCCCTTTGAGATCAACCACCATGAGGCTGCTGGCACGGAACTTCGGCGACATCCAGGCACTGGCCGCAAGGGCCACACCCAGACTCACCGTGGTCGTGAGGATCAGCAGCGCCCATCGGGCTCGTACTACGGCGAGCAACCTGCGCACAACCATGGGTTCATCCTTGCAAACGGGGATGAACCCATCATGCGCCGCACGATCAGGCGTCGCATCAGGCAAGGGGTGGTTAGACGCGTGAGCGTCTGCCTTGGCCGCGCGTCAGAGATGCGCGATGCTCAGGACTCGAAGACTTCGGCCTGACGCAAGGGTACGCCCGCCTGGTCCTTGGCCGAAAGCCTGGGCTCCAGGCCCTGGAGCGGCCATTCGATGCCAATGTCTGGATCGTTCCAGGCAACGCACCGCTCATGTGCAGGTGCGTAGTAGTCAGTGGTCTTGTAGAGAAAGTCGGCGGTCTCGCTCAAGACCAGAAACCCGTGCGCAAACCCGGCCGGTACCCAGAACTGTCGGTGATTGGATTCGCTGAGTTCAACACCATGCCATCGGCCAAAGGTTGCCGACCCGCGGCGCAGGTCGACCGCCACATCGAACACCGAACCCCGCACCACCCGAACCAGCTTGCCCTGCGCCTGCTCGAGTTGATAGTGCAGGCCCCGCAGCACGCCACGGCTGCTGCGCGAATGATTGTCCTGCACGAAACGGGGCGCGTGTCCGACCAAACTCGTAAAGGTCTGCTGATTCCAGGACTCCATGAAGAACCCGCGCTCATCCCCAAAGACCTTGGGTTCGAGCACCAGAAGACCTTCGATCGGCGTGGGCACGGCTTGCATGAAGACTGACCTCAACAGGAGGATTAGAAGGGAGCAGACGAATTGTTCTTCGAGTCGATGTTCGGAGTGCTGTTCGGATTGCTGTTCGAGTCGATCTCGGCCGGATCGGGGCTCGGACTGGATCGGCGGCGGCGCAAGGTTAACCCGACCCAGAGCAGCGCCGTGACGCCGCTCATGGCAAACCACTGAAAGGCATAGGCACGATGCTTGTCCTCACCGCTGCCGGGCAAGGCCCAGTCGCGCATCAGGCCATCATCAGCGTCACTCAGCTGGCGCAACATCAGGCCCTGCAGCTGCAACCCCGACCAGCGGCTGTACGCCTGAGGATCCAGATGCTGCCAGATCCGCGGCGCTGCCGGGTCGACATCGAGCCCGCTCGCCAGACGTATGGGCTGAGGCAGGTCGATCAGCCCCATGCCCTCCACACGCACCGGGTCTGAGGGCGTCTTGAACTGCGGCATGCGGGTCCGATCCGACACCTCTCGCGCCACCCAGCCGCGCAATACCAGGACATGGGTGTCTGTGGCCTGCTGCGCGACATTCAGCCGCAGCGGTGTCACAACATGAAAGCCGGCCACGCCTTGACGAGTACGGTTATCCAGAAAAATAGTTTTTTCTTCCAGCCATTGTCCCTCCGCCGAAACCAGAGCGCCGTCAAGGGCCGATGCTTTCGATTCGGGGGCCAGGGCAACCGGAGCACGATTCAGGGCTGTCTGGCGGTGTTCTGCAGCCCGGGCCTTCTCATCGGCCCGTTGCAGTTGCCAGCGACCGAGCGAAGCCGTGAGTCCAATGACCGCAAGCGCAGCCAGCGCCGGGATCAGCTGACGCAGGTGCATGCGATACTCTTTGTGATGAAAATCGTCATCGTCGTGATCTTTGTGTGCATTCTGGCGAGCCTGGGCTCAGCCCTGTTCTTCATGATGCGCGACAAGGGGCGCACCCGAAACACCGCAAGGGCGCTCGGGTTGCGGGTTGGCCTCTCGGTTCTGCTGTTTCTGTTCATCCTGTTTGCGCACTATCAGGGCTGGATCGAAAGCCGCGGCATTCCGGTTGGGCCCAACTGACCTGCGTTCAGTGCATGAGGTTGACCTGGGTTTCGCGCATCAAAGGCATTTCCCCTTGCGACCCGAGTGCTTCTGAGCGACATCCGGCCCATTCAAGCGCGGTCAGCCGACAGGCGTCATCAGGGATGGCCCTGAATTTACGCGCAAAGAACCGACCGCTGGCCTGAGCCCGCTTCAGTTGGGTCGGGTCCATGACAACCGGATGGCCCTCGTCATCAAACGGCGAAACACTGTGGTTGGACGGCCCGGGTTCACGGCCCGCATGCATGAGCAGCGTCGGAATCAGCAGCTCATCGACCATCGTGAGTGATTCGAACCGGGCGCGAAAATCGCTCGAGGCGGCCATCTGCACCATCCGCTCACAGACCGACCGTCTGGCACCGAACCAGACACTGCCCACCGCGCAATCGGGCGGGTTCATCGCAGGGTCTTGTGGCCTCAGCGTTGTCTGTCGGGTTGTACCAGGGCCGAACCAGCGACGGTTGGAGGCGAGTGCGCGAGTCATGGCCACCGCGGCAGCAGCGCGCAGGGCATCAACCCCCATGGCCCCCTGTCGTCGGTGCATGACTGACATCGAGAGTTGCTGCTCGAGCTCGGGCTCATGACCAAAGTACCAGCGTCGCAGCCTCGAGAGCAGCTTCTGGCGCTCACTTGCGGTTGGCGCGTAGGCCCGCCAGGCAAAGCTCATGCGGGTATCCCGATCACGGTCCAGCGCAAAGGCATCGACATGATGGTCCTGGGTTCCCTGACTCACATGAGCAATCAAGTCCGATATCGGTCGGATCGGCAGGCAACTCGGGCTGAGCAACTGCAGATAATCAAAAGGACGCTCGCGCAACGCCTGGGTGATGCTCTGGAGGATGGCCGAGGCAAAGCCCCAGTCTCCCCATCCGGTTGCCCTGGCGGGCCTGACCCATTGAACCTGGCTCGCGATCACTGAAGGCAGGGGCGGCCGCACGCGGGAGGCGTCCTGATGAATGAGGACTGGCCAGGGCGCGAGGGCATCGACCAGCTGGGACAGGATTCGATTGTCCTCCCCGGAGGACATCACGACGAACTGCAGCTTGGCGGGCATTGAAGGCCTGGGTCGAATGGATAGGCCCGCAATGTTCAAACGGCCGCTTGCGCGGCCGTTTGAGGATCATCAAGGAACACGGTTGCCGTCGATCAGGTCTGCATGATCCGACACGCCTCCTGAGTTACATCCAGTAGACGATGATGTACAGACCAAGCCAGACCACGTCCACGAAGTGCCAGTACCAGGCCGCACCTTCGAACGCAAAGTGATGCTCCGGTGTGAAGTGGCCCTTGATGACGCGGAACAGCACAACCGCCAGCATCAGGGCGCCGATGGTCACATGAAACCCGTGAAAGCCGGTCAGCAGGAAGAAGGTCGAGCCAAAAATGCCTGACGTGAGCTTGAGGTTCAGGTCCCTGTAGGCATGGATGTATTCATAGGCCTGAAAACCCATGAAGACGACGCCCAGCGCGATGGTCGCGGCCAGCCAGAAGATCAGCGACCCACGACGGTTGTCCTTGAGCGCATGGTGGGCGATGGTGAGTGTCACGCCCGAGGTGAGCAGCAGCGCCGTATTGATGGTCGGAATCGGCCAGGGGCCCATCGTGGCGAACTGCTCGATCGTTCCAGCCGGGCCGGTATTGGGCCAGGACGCACCGAAGTTGGGCCACAGGAACTGCTTGTGATCGAGATCGCCCAGCCAGGGCATGGTCAGCACGCGGGCATAGAACAGCGCACCGAAAAACGCCGCGAAGAACATGACCTCGGAAAAAATGAACCAGCTCATGCTCCAGCGAAACGAGGCATCGACCCGCTCGTTGTACTGGCCGCCCTCGGATTCACGGGCCACCGCAGAAAACCAGCCCACCAGCATGTAGATCAGAACGGCAAATCCGACGATCAGGGACCACTTGCCCCAGGCAGCCTGATTGATGGTGCCCACAGCGCCAAACCCGGTGAACAGCATCGCGATGGAACCAACCAGCGGCCACTGCGACGGCGCCGGGACGTAGTAGTAGGGTGCAGCGTGAGTGCCTGCGCTCATGGTGTGTTCTCCCTGGAAACCGGTGTGTTGTGCGGGGTGCTCATGAAGGCACCACCATTCGGACGATCAGGACGAGGGCCAGCACGAAAACGCCAGCCAGGACGATGCCCGTGGCGATGACCACGCGCGGATCCAGCCGGGCCATGTCCTGTTCGTGACTGCTGCGCGAACGTACGCCAAAAAAGGAAGCGCCCACCGCCTTGATCGTGTTGAGCAGGCCTGCACGGGGCGCCTGCGTTGGAGCGGGCGAGGTCATGATCCGTTCGCCGTTCGGGGCTGGGCCTGCCTGACGCCGGATGACGCCGCTTGAGGCTGCATGCCCGTGCCCACACCAAAGAAAGCATAGGACAGCGTGATGGTGCTGACTGTCTCGGGTAGTTTGGGATCGACCACAAAAACCACCGGAAAACTGCGCTCCTCGTTGGCCTGCAGTTCCTGTTGCTTGAAGCAGAAGCATTCGAGCTTGTGGAAATACTGGGCCGATACGGTCGGCGCGTAACTCGGAATGGCCTGGCCCGCCATGGCCCGCGGCTCGGTGTTGACCAGCCGGTAGTGAATGGTGACAAGCTCACCCGGATGGACTTCAACCGAGCGCTTCTCGGGCATGAACCTGAAGGTTCCCGCCTGATTGGCATCAAACTCGACCGTGATGCGGCGCGAGGTATCGATCTGGGTGTTGTTGGCCCAGCGCTGAGCCGACGGATCGGCCTTGGTCAGCATGTTGACGCCCGTAACCTCACAGATCGCGCGATAGATCGGCACCATGGCGAAGCCAAAGCCGAACATCAGCAGCACCAGCACCGACAGCTTGCCCATCGTGGACCAGTTGGCGCCAGAAAAGAAGCGGGCGAAGGGCATGGATAACGCTCAGGAAAACCAGATCCGCTTGGCAATCACACCCGCGAAGAAGACCGCCGCAATGCTGAGCAGCACCAGCGCTGTTCGGGCATTGGAGGGCTTTCGCGGGGGTGTGGACATCACTTGACCGTGGGCGGGGTTTCGAAGGTATGGAAGGGCGCCGGTGAGGGCACGGTCCATTCCAGGCCTTGCGGGTTGTCCCAGACCTGGTCGGTTGCTTTCTGACCACCTCGGATGCACTTGAGGATGGCCGCCAGGAAAATCAGCTGCGACAGGCCGAAACCAAACGCACCCACAGACGCCAGGGCATTGAAGTCGGCGAACTGCATGGGGTAGTCGGCATAGCGACGGGGCATGCCGGCCAGCCCGAGGAAGTGCATCGGGAAGAAGGTGATGTTGAAGGTGATGAGCGAGGCCCAGAAGTGGAATTTGCCCAGCTTCTCGTCATACATGTGCCCGGTCCATTTGGGCAGCCAGTAGTAGGTGCCTGCAAACAGCGCAAAGAGCGAGCCCGCCACCAGCACGTAGTGGAAGTGCGCCACCACGTAGTAGGTGTCGTGGAGCTGGATGTCGAGCGGAGCGACCGACAGGATGATGCCGGTGAGGCCCCCCATGGTGAACACGAAGATGAAGCCGATCGCGAACAGCATGGGCGTTTCGAAGGTCATCGAGCCGCGCCACATCGTGGCCACCCAGTTGAAGATCTTCACGCCCGTGGGCACGGCGATCAGCATGGTGGCGTACATGAAGAACAGCTGGCCGGTCACGGGCATGCCGGTCGTGAACATGTGGTGGGCCCACACGATGAACGACAGGATGGCAATCGACGCGGTGGCGTACACCATCGAGCTGTAGCCGAACAGGCGCTTGCGGGCAAACGTGGGGATGATCTCGCTCACGATGCCGAAGGCCGGCAGGATCATGATGTAGACCTCGGGGTGACCGAAGAACCAGAAGATATGCTGGTACATCACGGGATCGCCACCGCCGGCGGCGTTGAAGAACGAGGTGCCGAAGTGGCGATCGGTCAGCACCATGGTGATCGCGCCGGCCAGCACGGGCATCACGGCGATCAGCAGGTAGGCCGTGATCAGCCAGGTCCAGACGAAGAGCGGCATCTTCATGAGCGTCATGCCCGGTGCGCGCATGTTCAGGATCGTGGTGACGATATTGATCGACCCCATGATCGAGGAGGCGCCCAGGATGTGAACCGCGAAGATCGCCATGTCCATGCCCACGCCCATCTGCACCGAGAGCGGTGCATAGAGCGTCCAGCCGGCAGCCGTGGCGCCGCCCGGCACGAAGAACGAACCGATCAGCAGCAGTGCTGCAGGCGGCATCAGCCAGAAGCTGAAGTTGTTCATCCGCGCAAAGGCCATGTCGGACGCGCCGATCATGAGCGGGATCTGCCAGTTCGCGAAGCCCACGAAGGCCGGCATGATGGCGCCGAACACCATCACCAGCCCGTGCATGGTGGTCAGCTGGTTGAAGAACTCGGGATTGACATACTGCAGACCGGGCTGAAACAGCTCGGCGCGAATGGTGAGCGCCATGACGCCGCCCGAGAGCAGCATCACAAAGGCAAACCAGAGGTACAACGTACCGATGTCTTTGTGGTTGGTGGCAAACAGCCAGCGCCTCCAGCCATGCGGATGGTCGTGCGCGTGGTCGTCGTGACCGGCGGGGTGATCAATCACTGCAGCCATGAATCGCTCCTGCTTCTGAATCTCTGGGTTCGGTCTTGCTGAGTTCGGTCTTGTTTACTTGCGTGCGGCGCTGAAGTCTTTGGGCTGGACAATGGCGTCTTCGGCCTTGTTGCCCCAGGCATTGCGGGTGTAGGTGGCCACCGCAGCCAGTTCGACATCAGACAGATGCTTGAAGGCCGCCATCGCCGTACCGGCCTTGCCATTGAGCAGCAGGGCGATCTGGTCATCCTGCTTGCCCAGCACCAGCTTGGAGCCATCCAGTGCCGGGAAGGCACCCGCAACACCCTTGCCTGTGGGCTGGTGGCAACTCGCGCAATTGGATGCATAGACCTTGGCGCCCCGATCCGACAGGTCGGCCTGAGCCCATTCCTTGGTGGGGTCGTCAGCCTTGGCCAGCAGTTCCGCCTTCTGGGCAGCGGCCCACTTGCGGTAGTCCTCCTGGCTCTTCACTTCCACCACGATCGGCATGTACGCGTGGTTCTTGCCGCACAGCTCGGCGCACTGCCCGCGGTAGGTGCCCACCTTTTCGGCCTTGAACCAGGTGTCGCGCACGAAGCCCGGAATGGCATCCTGCTTGACGCCAAAGGCCGGCACCATCCAGGCATGGATGACGTCGTTGGCGGTGATCACCATACGGACCTTCTGGCCCACCGGAACCACGAGCGGGTTGTCGACCTCCATCAGGTAGGTCTCGCTTTTCTGGACGGTGGACCCCCGAACCGTCTGCTCGGCCGGTGTGGACAGGGTCGACAGGAAGTTGATGCCCTCGCCCTCGCCCTTGAGGTATTCGTAGCCCCACTTCCACTGGTAACCCGTGGCCTTGATGGTGAGGTCGGCCTGCGAGGTGTCTTTTTGCTCGATCACCATGCGGGTGGCTGGAATCGCCAGGCCCACCACGATGAGAAAAGGCACGACCGTCCAGGCGATCTCGACCCCCGTGCTCTCGTGGAAATCAGCCGACTTGGCGCCCCGCGAACGGCGATGGGCCCAGATCGAATAGAACATGACCGCGAACACGGCCACAAAGATGGCCAGACAGACCCACAGCAGAAAGTTGTGAATCCAGTGCTGGTCTGCAGCGATCTTGGTGACACCCTGTGTGAGGTTGACCTGGTTGACGCCCGGGCCTCCCACCATGTCCTTGACAGCCCAGGCTGGCGCTGACAGAGCGAGAGCGGCGAACCCAAGGCCCCTCTGGACCCCTGCCGTCATGCGGCTGACCGTACCGCCAACCCGAGAGTGGGTCGAAAGGCCCGCACGGCTCGAGCGGCCGGCAACGCTTGCGTTTGGAACCATCACCATCGCATTCCCTGAATGTGTGTCCTCAGTTCGGCTGCCAGTTCCGGACGCTGAGCCTCCGGAATGAAACGGCCGACTTCGATCGTTTTTCCTGCCCCCGCAAGCCCGATGAGCTCACGACGGCGTCCTGCATAGTGCACTCTCAACCAGGACAGACTGAATTGTTGCCGATTCAGCCTTGCCCCTACGCTCGTCTCGACCTCCAGGCCCGATGGCCCGAGCACGATGCGCTCGTAGTCCAGCACATGCCGCGCATGGATCGCGAATGCAATTCCGAGCGCAAGCACTTCAAGGCACGCGAATGGCAGCACCATCCAGGCACCCGACCACGCAAACCCCGCTGCAACCAGCAGGGAAACCGTAGCCACCGCACCGAAAACCGCAGCCAGCTGCCCGGGGCGCAAGGCGCAGTTCGGGCGCAGGAGCCACTCATGGCTGCCAGCCTCTTTGACGTGAATCCAGGACCGTCGCATGAAGATGACCGCATGTCTTTAGTGCAGCGCCGCATTATAGGCGGGGGGGCAGCCCCCCAGCAAGCCAAGGCCATTCACAACGACCCCGCGGCACGAGGCCTGAAGCTCACGGGCGACCATCCCTGCGGCAAGCGCTTGACCGACGGGCACCAGGCATGGCCCTGAATCACCTCGACCGTGACCGGCGTGGCGGTCGGCCCGCACAGGGCCTGGAGTCGGCGCAGCAAAGCGGCCCTGCTGTGCGCCGTGAACAGTCCGCCGGGACGATTCGGGCGAACGTCGCCACCCAGCGCCCGCAGGTCGTCGAGCATGCGCTT
Source organism: Burkholderiales bacterium (assembly GCA_046304115.1). Lineage (GTDB taxonomy): Bacteria > Pseudomonadota > Gammaproteobacteria > Burkholderiales > Burkholderiaceae_E > UBA4615. Next base: position 12,334 of record JBKCEY010000215.1, read on the forward strand.
CGGATCCTGCCAGGTGAGCTGCAGGCGCTCAGCATCCATGACCGGGTCGGCAAAGCCTGCCTGGACCAACGCATCGCCCAGGTCATGCAGGTCGGGCAATCGCGGCAAGGCAAGGCCCAAGGGGGCAAGCTCGCGCAGCGTGTCTACACCCAGGGCGCTGAACATCACCAGCCCCCCCGGGCGAATCACGCGGTGCCACTCGCCGATCATGGCGGGAACATCGTCCGACCAGTGCAGCACCAGGTTCGACCAGATCAGATCGACCTGATGACTCGGTACCGGCAAGGCATGAGCATCGGCGCAGACCCAGGCAGGCCGGTGATGGTCTGGCTCGTGCAGGCGCAGGCGGCGGGTCAGGGCCTGCCACCAGGGCCGATCACGGGCGGCCTGATCGATGCGATTGCCAACAGACAGGCGCCTCGCAGCCAGATCGATTCCAAGCAACCGGGCGCCCGGGTGACGCTGCCAGAGTGCCCGGACATCCTCGCCAAAACCGCAGCCGACATCCACGATGAATCCGGGCTGCTGACGAACAAGATCAAGACGCTCGAGCATTCGCTCGCCGACTTCACGCGCAAGAAAAGCAGCCGGATCGGGCCAGGCCGTGCGACGGTCGAACTGCCGACGCACGGCGTTTCGATCTCGGTCCTCATCCCTGGCCGAATGGCCTAGATCGGAAGTCTGATTCATGGTCGCGGCAGTATACGGAGGGTCATTGAGCCCCTAGGCTTGCAGCCATCCTTCTTCGCGGTGATTGCCCTTGTCCTGGTGGTCTTCATGGCTCGATCGTCTGTTGCCCAGAGCCTGTGCGCTGTGCGGCCTTGCTCTGAACGCCGGTGCGCAGGTGGGCGTGTGCAGCCCCTGCCTGCTCGATTTGCAGGGTGCCCGGCGGATCCGGTGTCCGAGGTGTGCGCTGGCCCTTGAAACATCGAATGACACGTCTCATTGCGACTGCCTGCCGCGCTTCGGTGGCCTGATTGATCGCACGCTGGCGGCCGCCGATTACGCGCCTCCCATTGATCGTCTGATCACTACGGTCAAGTTCGCCCGGCAACCCGGGCCTGCGCGTGCGCTGGGCGAACTGGTCGCCGCGGCCTGGCGCGGCTGTGCAGACCGGCCCGTGGTCGATCTGCTGATCCCGGTGCCTGTATCGGTGGAACGGCTCGCCGAGCGGGGATTCAATCAGTCGCTGCTCATGGCGCGCGCCTGTGCCCGTCTGATGCCCGAACGGGTTCGGGTCTTGCCCGACACACTGCTGCGAACTCGGCATAGCGCCGCGCAGTCGGGGCTTGGGCGCGAGGCGCGGCTGCGCAACCTCGAGGGCGCCTTTGCCTGCAAACCACTGCCCGCAGGGGCCAGAGTGGCCCTGATCGATGATGTACTCACCACAGGCAGCACCGCACTGGCCGCTTCACGAGCCCTGCGTGAGGCCGGGGCGCAGTCGGTCGTCTTGCTGGTTGCCGCGCGGGCGGGCAGCTCTGAGAGCATCAGCCGCGCAGATCACCTTGGCGTGCAGCCCGGGCCCGCTGCCAGAAGCTCTCCCCCAGAGCCCGATTAAACTGGGCCATGTTCAATGTCGTGCTCGTTCATCCAGAAATTCCGCCCAATACCGGCAATGTGATCCGGCTGTGCGCCAATACCGGCGCGCAGTTGCATCTGGTTGAGCCTCTGGGCTTTGTGCTCGATGACGCCAAACTGCGCCGCGCGGGGCTCGATTATCACGAGTGGGCCCCCGTCAGGGTGCACGCCAGTTTCGAGGCCCTGCTCGAGTGCGCCCGAGGTAGCGCAGGCGCAGGGCCGGCTGGATCAGCGCCCCGGATGTTCGCGCTCAGCACCCGAGGCACAGCAACGGTCTTTCAGACCCGCTTTCAGGCCTATGACTGGCTGGTCTTTGGCTCTGAAGGCGCAGGCCTGTCGGCAAGCGTGAGGGCGCATTTCGCGCCCGGTGAGGTCCTGCGCCTGCCCATGCGACCCGACAACCGCAGCCTGAATCTGTCCAATGCGGTTGCTGTCACAGTATTCGAAGCCTGGCGACAGATCGGCTTTTCAGGGTCTCAGAACCCCTGAAAGGTGGCAAAGCCCGGCACCGGCTCGCGATCGGTATGCAGGCCGTTGATGGTCGCCTGCGGATCAGCCCATCCCAAGGACATGCCGCAGACCAGCATCTCGTTGGACGGAATGCTCAGGGTCTGCGCGATGATGGTGTGAAAGTCCAGAAACGCAGCCTGGGGGCAGGTATCGAGGCCACGCGCGCGGGCGGCCACCATCACGCTCTGGATGAACATGCCGTAGTCGAGCCAGCTGCCCTGCTCCATGATCCGATCGATCGTGAACATCAGCCCCACCGGCGCATCAAAGAAGGCGTAGTTGCGACCGTGCTGGTCGTGGGTCTTTTGAAAGTCGCCTTTGCCGATGCCCAACAGCCCGTACATGTCCCAGCCCACCTTGCGCCGGCGGTCGATGTAGGGCGAGGTCCACTCCTTGGGGTAATACTGATACTCGCGGCTGTGGGTCTTGGCCTGCTCGGGATCATCAAAGACGGCGAGGATCCGGCGGCTGAGTTCCTTGCGCAATTCACCGCCCACGACATGCACCTTCCAGGGCTGAGTGTTGGTGCCGGACGGCGCACGGGCAGCCACCTCGAGAATCTCCTCGACCAGCTCGCGGGAGACCGGTTTGTCCAGAAACGCCCGGATCGAGCGGCGCGAGGTGATGGCCTCGTCGGCCGTTCGGCAGGGTTGGTGGCGGTCAGCCGGCAGTGCGCTCATCGGGTGTCTCCTGGTTTGGTCAGCCCTGCATTCTATCGCCCAGGCTTGCGAGGGCTTCGTCTACAGACCGAGCTTTGACGAGGGCGCGCACATCGGGCGCCGATGCGAACCCCTGCGCCACGATCTGCTCGAGCAGGCTGTTCAGGCTGTCAAAGTAGCCCACAGGGTCGAGCAGGATCATCGGATGGTGATGCTCGCCCAACTGCGCGAGTGTGAGTACCTCAAAGAGTTCATCGAGTGTGCCCAGACCTCCGGGCAAGGTGATGAAGGCCTGCGAGCGTTCGATCATGCGCTGCTTGCGCAGGTGCATGTCGGGCACCACTTCGAGCTCGGTGAGGCCTCGATGCCCGACCTCGCGACGCATCAGTGATTCGGGAATCACTCCGATGACCTTCCCGCCCGCGGCCAGAGCGGCATCAGCCAGCTCGCCCATCAGCCCGACATGCCCGCCGCCGTAGAGCAGGATATGACCCTGCCGAGCAAGCCCGCGCCCGAGTTCGGCTGCGAGTTGCATCCACCGCGGATCCGCCCCCTTGCGGGCACCACAAAAGACACAGACCACCTTTGCCCGGGACGACGAACCCGCTGGTGGGGTGAGAGAGTCATCTGGCCGCTGGTCGGGGTTCATGCCCATCAGACTCCTTCCTCGCGCGGGCCCCGCGCAAGCAGCCGCTCGAGCGCATCACGGGCCGGCAGATCCTCGAACAGCACCTGCGCGACCACATCGGTGAGGGGCATGTCCACGCCCAGAACACACGCGCGGGCCCGGACTGCGCGGCAACAGGCCACGCCTTCGGCAACATGGCCAAGCTGCGCGAGGATGTCAGACAGCGCCTGCCCTTCGGCCAATCGCAAGCCGACCGCCCGATTGCGCGAGAGGTTGCCGGTACAGGTGAGCACCAGATCGCCCATGCCGGCCAACCCCATCAGGGTCTCGGGCCTGCCGCCCAGTGCCGCTGCATAGCGCGCCATTTCGGCCAGACCCCGGGTGAGCAGCGCGGCGCGCGCGTTCTGGCCCAGCGAAAGGCCATCGCAGATTCCTGCGGCGATGGCCATGATGTTCTTCAGCGCTCCGCCCGCCTCAACCCCGGTCAGGTCATCCGAGCGATAGATCCGAGCCGTGCCGTGATGCAGGGCGCTCTGGCAGGCTTGGGCCACGGTCTCATGCGTGCCAGCCACCACCAGAGCCACGGGCAGACCGGCCGCAACTTCCTGCGCAAAGCTCGGGCCCGAAAGTACGCCGGCTCTGGCCTGCGGCCAGACCTGGTTCAGGACCTCATGGGGCAACAGACCGGAATCCGCCTCCAGCCCCTTGCACAACCACACCACGGGGCAGGCCTGCGCAGCAGCGCTCTCGGCAAGGCGGGTGACTGTAGAACGCAAACCCGCGAGCGGCGTGGCAATCACCAGCAGATCAGCCGTGTGGATGGCCTCGTCCCAGTCGGGCGTGGCCACCAGCCCATCGGGGAACCGGACCTGCGGCAGGTAGCGTTGATTGGTCCGCTCGCGCTGCATCTGCTGGGCAAGCGTGCGATCCCTCGCCCAGAGCACTGCCTGGAAACGCCGGCCGACATGGCAGGCCAGCGCCGTACCCCAGGCCCCTGCCCCGAGCACTGCGACTTTCAAGGTGCGACGCCTTGCGACTGGGCGTGCCGCGCGATCAGTTGGGCGCCGAGACCGAACCGCCCGCGGCCTGCTGCGCCAGACGCTGCTGATAGAGCGCTTCGAAATTCAGCTCGGACAGATGCACCGGCGGGAATCCTGCCCGCTGGATCACATCGGCCACATTACCCCGCAGGTAGGGATAGATGATGTTCGGGCACACCACATTGAGCACCGTAGGCATCTGCTCGGCAGGCACATTGCGAATCTCGAAAATGCCTGCCTCGCTGGCCTCGACAAGGAACAACACCTTGTCGCCCACGCGGGTGGTCACGGTCGTGGTGACCGTGACCTCATGAATGGCATCGGCCAGCTGTTCCTGAGCGGTATCGATGGAGATCTCGATCGCCGGTTGGGCCTGCTCCAGAAAGATGCGGGGCGCACCAGGAATCTCGAGCGACAGATCCTTGAGATACATGCGCTGGATCTGAAAAATGGGCTGTTGCGTGTCGCTCATGGCGGTCCTTGAAAATCGGAAAGAATCGGAGGGGTCAGCACGCCGACAGCAGGCTGAAGTGGGGGATTGCCTTGCATCTGCGGAAAGAGCCTCGCGCCGGCGGCGCGAATCACGCCCCGATGCGCCGGTCGGTTCGGTCAGGTCGTTGCAAGCAGCGGGGTGAGGCCGCCGGCACGATCGAGCGCGGAGAGGTCGTCAAAGCCGCCAACATGCTTGTCGCCAATGAAGATCTGCGGCACCGTCCGCCGACCGGTGATCTCGATCATGCGATCACGTTCGGCAGGATCCTCGTCAATGCGGATCTTTTGGATGTCCTGCACGCCTCGCTGCCGCAGCAGTGCTTCGGCGCGGACGCAGTAGGGGCAAACCGCGGTGCTGTACATGGTGACCTTGGCAGTCATGTCGGCTCCAGAAAGGCAAAGAGGAATCAGAATCTGGATTTGGAGACCGGCAGCCCTGCCTGCTTCCAGGCATTGATGCCGCCTTCAAGGCAGAACACCTCGCTACGGCCTGCCTTGCGCAGAGCCGCTGCGGCCTTGGCCGAACGGTTGCCGGATTCGCAAGCCACCACCACCGCCTTGCCGGACGGCAGTTCGGCGGCACGCTGCTGCAGTTCGGTCAGCGGAATGTTGCGGCTGCCATTGAGGTGGCCGGCAGCCCAGGCCGCGTTATCGCGGACATCGAGGATCACGGCGCCGTCATTGATCAACCGGGTCGCCGCCAGCGTATTGACCGTAGCCCCTGCCAGCTGACGATTGACCAGCGGCCAGACCAGCATGCCGCCAGAAACAAAGGCCACCGCGATGATGAACAGGTTATCGATCAGGAATTGCACTGCGGGGCTCCGGGGAAATACACGCAGCCGAATTATAGAATACGGCCCTTCCCGCCCTGCGATGCCCCCTCGGGCCTCATCCCCAACATGCCCCACACCCTAGTCCTGTTGCGCCACGGCGAAAGCCAGTGGAACGTCGAAAACCGTTTCACCGGATGGACCGATGTCGATCTCACCCCCAATGGCCAGGCCGAAGCGCGCCGCGCAGGGCAGCTGTTGCGAGAGGGCGGCTTCGATTTTGATGTCTTCTACACCTCGGTGCTGCGCCGGGCGATCCGCACTCTCTGGAACGTGCAGGACGAGATGGACCGCATGTGGCTGCCCGTGGTTCATTCCTGGCGGCTCAATGAACGCCACTATGGCGCGCTGCAGGGCCTGAACAAGGCCGAGACTGCGGCGCAGTACGGGGACGCGCAGGTTCTGATCTGGCGGCGCGCCTATGCGGTAGCCCCCAATCCCCTGCCCGAAGGCGATCCCCGACAGGCCCAGGGTGATCCGCGCTATGCCAGGCTGCGCCCTGATGAGATTCCGCGGACCGAGTGCCTGAAAGACACCGTGTCGCGGGTGGTGCCGTTCTGGAACGACGCGATTGCTCCGGCGATCCGGTCGGGCAAAAGGGTCGCGGTGGTGGCCCACGGCAATTCCCTGCGTGCGCTCATCAAGCACCTCGATGGCGTGTCCGACGATGAGATCGTCGGGCTCAACATTCCAACCGGCTGGCCGCTGGTCTATGAGCTCGATGACAACCTCAAGCCCCTGTCACACCGCTATCTTGGCGATCCTGCCGAGATCGAGCGCGCGCTGGCTGCGGTGGCTGCCCAAGGCAAAGCCAAGCCGGCTGCCTGACACCCTGCAAAGCCAGCTTCGGTGCGCCGTGGCGGGCCAAACCTGCGTATGATCGCCGCATGAAATCCAAGCTCAAACCTCTCGCGCTCGTGATTGCCGGTCTGGTCGCCGGCGTGCTGGTCAGTCTGGGCGTCACGGCTGTCGCGCAGCGCGACGCCAGGCCCACTCTGCCGCTCGACGAATTGCGCCAGTTCAGTGATGTCTTTGGCGCCATCAAGGCCTTTTATGTCGAGCCGGTCGAAGACAAGAAGCTGATCAATGAAGCCATCAGCGGCATGGTCACGGGGCTTGATCCCCATTCAGCCTTTCTCGATGCCGAAGCCTTCAAGGAACTTCAGGTCGGCACACAAGGCGAATTTGGCGGGCTCGGCATCGAGGTGGGTATCGAGGACGGTTTCATCAAGGTTGTCTCGCCGATCGAGGACACACCGGCCTTTCGGGCCGGCGTCAAGGCTGGCGATCTGATCATCAAGATTGATGAAAAACCCACCAAGGGCCTGCCGCTCAATGATGCGGTCAAGCTCATGCGCGGCAAGCCCAAGACCTCCATCACGCTGACCCTGTCCCGCAAGGGCGAGACGAGCCCGATCGTGGTCACGCTGGTGCGCGATGTCATCCGGGTGCAGTCGGTTCGCTCGCGGGTGGTCGAGCCTGGATTCGGTTACGTGCGGCTGACCCAGTTCCAGGAAATGACCGTCGACAGCCTCGCCCGGCATCTGGGCAATCTCGACAAGCAGGGCCCCCTGAAGGGCCTGGTGCTGGATCTGCGCAACGACCCGGGCGGCCTGCTGCATGGCGCCGTTGGCGTGTCGGCGGCCTTTCTGCCCGCGCGCACGCTGGTGGTCTCCACGGATGGACGAACCGAGGATGCCAAGCGCAAGTACATTGCTGCCCCCGAAGACTATCTGCGGGGCGGCCGCGAGGATGTCATCGCCAGGCTGCCTGCCTGGACGCGCAACATCCCGATGGTCGTGCTGGTCAATGGCGGTTCAGCCTCGGCTTCCGAAATCGTCGCCGGGGCCCTGCAGGATCACAAGCGCGCGGCCATCATCGGCACTCAGACCTTCGGCAAGGGGTCGGTCCAGTCGATTCTGCCCCTGGCCAACAACACCGCCATCAAGCTCACCACGGCGCGCTACTACACACCCCAGGGTCGCTCGATCCAGGCCAAAGGCATTACGCCTGACTTCGTCGTCGAGGAGACTCCAGAGGGCGATCTCTCCGCGTTCAGAGTGCGAGAAGCCGACCTGAACCGGCATCTGAGCGATGGCAAGGGCACCGAAGAAGCGCGTCCGTCGCAACGCCCTGCCGCCGATGCTCAAGCCAACGAGCGCCTGCGTGACCGCAAGCCCATCGAGTTTGGCTCCCCGGAGGACTACCAGCTGCAGCAGGCTCTCAATCACCTGAAGGGCCAGCCCGTGCAGGTGGCCCGCAAGGCAGAGAACCGTGTGGAGTCTTCGGCGGCAACTCCGGCGGGCACTCCCGCAGAAACACCCGCCAACAGCAAGTGAGGCTTGCAGACACTCATCGTCCGCGCGGCATCTGAGGTCGAGCCTGACCGCCCATGAACGATCAGGAACTGCTGCGCTACAGCCGGCACATCCTGCTCGATGAAATCGGCATCGAAGGGCAGGAGCGACTGCGCGCGAGCACGATACTGGTGGTGGGTGCCGGAGGCCTGGGGTCGCCGGCAGCGCTCTATCTGGCTGCGGCAGGCGTAGGCCGCCTGCTGCTGGCCGATGACGACACGGTCGATCTGACCAACCTGCAGCGACAGATCCTGCACACCCCGGCGCGCATCGGCTGGTCGAAAGTCAAATCAGGCCAGGCAGCCCTGCACGAACTGAACCCCGGGGTCGAGGTGGTGGCACTCCATGCACGACTCCAAGGCGACGCCCTGCGCGACGCTGTGGCCGGTTCAACCGTGGTGCTCGATTGCTGCGACAACTTCGAGACGCGTCATGCCGTCAATCGGGCCTGCGTCGAGGCGGGCGTGCCGCTCGTGTCGGGTGCCGCCATCCGATTCGATGGGCAACTGGCCGTATTTGACTCCCGCAAGCCCGAGTCCCCCTGCTACCACTGCCTGTTCCCGGACACCGAAGTACCCGATGCCGTGCACTGCGCCACGATGGGTGTGTTTGCACCGCTGACCGGCATCATCGGCACCCTGCAGGCGGCAGAGGCCCTCAAGATCGCCGGTGGATTCGGCAGACCGTTCGTGGGGTCGCTGCTGCTGGTCGATGCCCGAAGCATGGACTTCTCCCGCATGACGGTGCCCCGCGACCCGCAGTGCGCGGTCTGTGGTCCGCAGCAAGCCCGGTCGGGTGCACCGGGCGCCTGACGACCGAGCGGTCTCGCGCCGTGCGGCAGCCCTAGGGGCCGGGTACCCGCAATCGCTGCGCCGCTCAACGCTGCATGGATGCGCTCAGACGCTTACGACGTCAGTCGGGCCACCGCACCCATGCTGCCTTCCTGGGGTTTGCGCTTGAAGTTGCTCTTGGCATAGCGCATCCAGCGTCCGATCACCCAGCCCATGGCCAGGTCAGCCCGCACGGCCGGGTCTTCGGACGGTGGCAGCAGGCCCTGTGAGATCGCAACCCGGTAGCACTGCTTCAGAGACATCTCCAGGCGGTCCAGGGCCTGATTGATGCGATCCTGAAGTCGGGCATGTTCATTGACCAGTGCATCGCCCGTGAGAACCCGGGTCATGCCCGGGTTGCGCTCGGCAAAGCCCAGCATCATCTGCAGGATCAGGGCCGCCTGGCGGGTGCCCTGCGCATGTTCCGCCGTGATCTGGTTGATCAGGCCGAACAGGCTCTGTTCGATGAACTCGATCAGGCCTTCGAACATCTGCGCCTTGCTGGCGAAATGCCGGTACAACGCGGCCTCTGAGACCTGCAGGCGGCCGGCGAGCGCTGCCGTAGTGACCCGCTCGCCTCCGGGTTCCTCGAGCATTTCAGCCAGAGTCTGCAGAATCTGGAGCTTGCGCTCGCCGCGGGGCGGGCGCTTGGGGCGGGCCATCGAAGATTCAGGCGGTGTGTGATTGTCGTTCATGGGTCGTGCGATCCAGCGAAGTGCGCGCCAACTCTACTACGGTCTTCAGATGGACATCGACCGCCCCATGGCCGCGCCGATGCAATTGCGGCGACCGGCGGGCCGCGCGCACGATGCCGCTGACCCAGACGGTGCGTACACCGCAGTGCCGCGCGGCACGCAGGTTCTCGACCGTGTCTTCAACCAGTACGCAGCGATAGGCCGGCAGCCTGAGCCGCGCAAGCACCTTGCGCAACATCGGCCGCGAGGGCTTGGGCATGAGGCGACCGGCATGCTGCATGTCCTCGATCGTCATGACGCCATCCAGGGCAGGGCCGATACCGAGCGCCTGAATCACACCCACCGCGTAGGCCTGGGGCGCGTTGGTGAGCACGATCTTGCGCCCGGGCAGGCGTCGCAACAGATGCAGCAGGCGCAAATCCCGGCGGACCAGCGCATGCAGATCCGGAAAGGGATGCGTCTCGCGCAGGAAGTGGGCCGGATCAACGCCATGATGGCGGACCATGCCCAGCAAGGTGGCCCCGTAGCGCTGCCAGTAATGCAGTCGCAGGCTGTTGGCCTGGGACTCGCTGACCGACAGATGCGCCATGACATAGTCGGTCATGGCGCGATTGATGCGCGGCATGATGTGAGTCATCGCATCATGCAGGGTATTGTCCAGATCGAGCAGCCAGACCGGCCTGCGGGCCACGGCGCTGGCCGGTTCAGTGACTCAGGATCATGGTGCCCACGCCCTGATCCGTCATGATTTCGAGCAGCAGGGCGTGATCGACCCGACCATCGATGATGTGGACCGCCCGCACCCCTCCGCGCGCGGCATCAAGCGCCGACGAGATCTTGGGCAGCATGCCGCCCGACAGCGTGCCGTCGGCAAAGAGTTCGTCGATGCGCTTGGCGGTCAGTCCGGTGAGCAGATTGCCGTCCTTGTCGAGAACCCCGGCTGTGTTGGTCATCATGACCAGCTTTTCGGCCTTGAGGATTTCGGCGACCTTGCCGGCCACCAGATCGGCATTGATGTTGTAGGTCTCACCGGTCTGGCCGGAACCAATGGGCGCGATCACCGGAATGAATCCGTTGCCGGTCAGGGTCTGGATGATGGCCGGATCGATGCTCTCGATCACCCCAACCTGACCGATATCGACCTGCTCGCCCGGGCGCTTGGGGTCTTCGAGCATCATCTTGCGCGCCCGCACCAGCCCGCCATCCTGGCCGGTCAGGCCGACCGCCTTGCCACCGGCCTGGTTGATCAGTTCGACGATTTCCTTGTTGACCTGACCGGCCAGAACCATCTCGACGATGTCCATGGTCTCTTCGTCGGTCACGCGCATGCCCTGAACGAACTCACCCTTCTTGCCGACCCGGCTGAGCAGTTGCTCGATCTGCGGCCCACCCCCGTGAACCACCACGGGATTGATGCCCACCAGCTTGAGCAGCACCACATCATGGGCAAAGCTGCGCTTGAGCCCCTCGTCGGTCATGGCATTGCCGCCGTACTTCACGACCACCGTTCGCCCATGAAAGCGTCGGATGTAGGGCAATGCCTCGGCGAGCACACCGGCCTTGACGGCCGGCGGCAGGGGCGGGGTCGAGCGGTTTTGAGAAGGCTCTGCGGGCATGCGGTTCTCCACCGTGGGTGAGATTCGGACGGGATTCTAAGCCAGCAGGGATGACCTGCCTTCGGGGCTCACGGCACTCGGCACCCGGCGCACGGGGCGCGGTACCATCCGGCTTGAACCATGCGTATCGACTCCACCCCGTCCGAAGCCCTGCCTCATGCGCTTCGCTGGCTGCCACTCGAGGGCCTGGGCCTGGGCCTGGCGCAAGGCGCGCTTTTCATGCTGGCCACGCTGTTGTGGCCCCCGGGCGTAGCCGTTTTATTGGCCCTGTGCTTCGGCATCTGGCTCTCGAGTGCCCGGCACGAAGTGGGCTGGATGCGCTGGGCTGCCCGCACGCCCGGCCCCGCAGATCCGATCGGGCTGGTCGGAGCCCTCGCCGGCGGGCTCATGCTTCTGGTCAAGCTCGAGGTGCTTGGCAGCATCGAACCGGACTGGCTTGTGGCCTGCATGATCTGCGCGGCCACCGCATCCCGGGCCCTCGCAGTCCTGGTGCTGGCACCGGGCGCGCGTTCACAGGCCGTACGCGTGGGCGCCCTTGGGGCAGCGCCGCTGGTCGCTCTCACCCTCTGGACCCTCGATGCCTGGCCGGCACTCTTTGGCGCGATCAGCGCACTGGCCGCGGCGGCGCTGGCCCGACGCACGATCCGGCGAGGCAGCCGCTCTGCAGGAGAAGCAGGCCTTGGCGCGGTGCAGCAGGTCTGCGAAGTCTCGATGCTGCTGGGCATGCTGGTGATTCTGGCTGCGAGCAGCGCTGTTCCAACCGAGTTCGATCTCGGTACCGAGTGAGTTCTTTCGCATGAAACTCTGGCTGCTGCGCCATCCCCGCCCCGATGTTCCCGAAGGCTTGTGCTACGGCGCGATGGATGTGCCGATCGTGCCTGACCATCTGCAGGAGCTGCTGGGTCATTTGCCTTCCGCTCTGCCCGCATCGATCCGCATTCATTGCAGTCCTCTGTCGCGCTGCCAGCAACTGGCCCAGGGATTGTCATCTCGGGGATTCGGTGCGGTTCATACCGCGCCGGCCCTGCGCGAAATGAGCTTCGGTCGGTGGGAAGGCCAGCTCTGGAAGGATCTGCCGCGCGACGAGGTGAACGCCTGGCGGGCGGATCTGGCAGGCTACACACCGCCGGGCGGTGAGTCGCTTGCCGAAGTCGCTGAACGAACGCTGGCCTACGTGCGCAGCCTTGATGCGAGCGAACATGCGCTGCTGGTCACGCATGCAGGCGTGATCCAGACCCTGGTCAGAGGGCTCAGGGATCAGCCGCTACATCGCATGGGATTCAGAGTCGACTACGGCCAGGTGGTCCGCTTCGAGCGCCAGACCCTGCAGTGGGTGCTGCTGGAGCACGAACCCGAGCCGGGCCCGGGGGCGCCACGCGGACTCTGAGCGGTGCCCTCAAACCCTCGATGGAGCCCGCAGCGATCCGGAGCACGTCTCTGGAGCACGTCTAGAGCACGTAGCGAGCCAGATCCTCGTTGCCGGCCAGGCCGGCCAGCCGCTCATCGACAAAGGCTGCATCGACCGTGATGGCCGTGCCTGACCGATGGGCCGCATGAAATGACACCTCCTCGAGCAGCTTTTCCATCACGGTGTGCAGCCTTCGCGCGCCGATGTTCTCAGTGGACTCATTCACCCGGAAGGCCACCTCGGCCAGCCTGCGAACGCCGTCGGGCCTGAATTCGACCTGAACACCCTCCGTCGCCAGCAAGGCCATGCTCTGACGAGTGAGGCTGGCATGGGTCTCGGTCAGGATGCGCTCGAAATCCTCGACCCTGAGCGAATCGAGTTCGACCCGGATCGGAAAGCGCCCTTGCAACTCGGGGATGAGGTCGCTCGGACGTGACAGATGAAAAGCGCCCGAGGCAATGAACAGGATGTGGTCTGTGCGCACCATGCCGTAGCGGGTATTGACCGTCGTGCCTTCGACCAGCGGTAGCAGGTCGCGCTGTACGCCCTGGCGAGAGACATCCGCACCGGAAACCTCGCTGCGCACCGCAATCTTGTCGATCTCATCGAGAAAGACAATGCCGTGGTTCTCCACGCGCTCGAGCGCGCGCTGGCGAATGTCGTCTTCATTGACGAGTTTGGCCGCCTCTTCTTCCTTGAGCACGACCAGCGCCTCACGAATGGAGAGCTTGCGTGTCTTGCGGCGGCCGGCTCCCATGCCCTGCATCATGCTCTGGAGCTGGCGGGACAGATCCTCCATGCCTGGCATGGCGTTCAGATCCAGACCGGGCAGGGCTGCAGGCGCGGCGACCTCGAGCTCGATCTCGCGGTCATCAAGCTGACCTTCGCGCAGCCGCTTGCGGAATTTCTGCCGCGTGCCCGAAGCATCGGCCTCGGAGCCCCCACTCTGGGCGGGCGTCTCATCCATTGCGCCAAAACTGCGTGCAGAGGGCAAAAGGATGTCCAGGATCCGGTCTTCGGCCGCATCGGCGGCACGCAGATCGACCTGCTTCATGTCGTGCTCGCGAACCAGCTTGATCCCCACCTCCACCAGATCGCGAATGATGGTGTCGACATCCTTGCCGACATAGCCGACCTCGGTGAACTTGGTGGCTTCGACCTTGATGAAGGGGGCCTGAGCGAGCCGGGCCAGTCGCCTCGCAATCTCGGTCTTGCCCACGCCGGTGGGGCCGATCATCAGGATGTTGCGCGGCATGATCTCCGCGCGCAGCCGCTCCTCGACCTGCTGCCTGCGCCAGCGATTGCGCAAGGCGATGGCGACGGCGCGTTTGGCCCGATCCTGGCCAATGATGTGCCGGTCGAGTTCGGAGACGATTTCCTGGGGCGTCATTTGCGTCATGCAGGAACTGTATCGCAGGGGGCTTTACACAACAGAATTGACGAAAAGTGAAAGGTGCTGTTAGCCTGCGCTCGCGCTTGCAGCGGACTCATCCCCAAATGCCCGCAAGCGCCCTCGGAAACCGCCAGCCGGGCCGAGTTCGAGGACAGAATCAGGCTTGTATGTTGCACACTTAACCCCGGTACTCCGGTCCATCCGGCCATCTCACCGCCCTGCCACGCCCGTGCCGCGCTTTGCGCTGCGCAGTCTGAAGCAGGCCCTGCACTTTTCGAACGCACGCTCCCATGGCGACGGACTACATCGTCGAGACGCAAGGCCTGTCGATCGATTTCAACGGCTTTTATGCCGTGAAAAACGTCGACCTCAAGATTGCCCGTGGATCGATCCACGCGCTGATCGGGCCCAATGGCGCCGGCAAGACCACCTGTTTCAATCTCATCACCCGCTTTCTGCGCCCGACAGCAGGCAAGATCCTGTTCAACGGCAAGGACATCACCCGCACCCAGCCGGCCGATATTGCCCGCCTGGGCGTGGTGCGCAGCTTCCAGATCTCGGCCACCTTCCCGCATCTGACGGTGCTGGAGAATGTGCGGATCGCCCTGCAGCGCAAGCTCGGTACGTCCTTTTTCTTCTGGAAGAGCGAAAACTCGCTCAATGAACTGAATGACCGGGCGCGCGAGCTGCTCGAGCAGGTGGGTCTGATCGAATACGCCAACCTGCAGGCGGTGGAACTGTCCTATGGCCGCAAGCGCGCCCTGGAGATCGCCACCACCCTGGCGCTCGACCCGGAAATGATGCTGCTTGATGAACCCACCTCAGGGATGGGCCATGAAGACATCGGCCGCATCGCCGCGCTCATCAAGAAGGTGGCGGCCCAGCGCACGGTGCTGATGGTGGAGCACAACCTCTCGGTGGTGAGCGACCTGTCCGACCGGATCACGGTGCTGGCCCGCGGCGAGATCCTGACCGAGGGCAACTACAAGGAAGTCTCGGGCAACCCGCAGGTGATCGAGGCCTACATGGGGACAGGAAATGCCTGACGCACTTTTGCAGGTCAAGGACCTCAATGGCTGGTACGGCGAGAGTCATGTGCTGCACGGCATGACCTTCGATGTTCCTCAGGGCGAGGTGGTCACCTTGCTGGGGCGCAACGGTGCCGGCAAGACCACCACGATGCGCGCTGTCATGGGCATGCTGTCCAAGCGCACCGGCTCCGTGAAGTTCGAAGGTACCGAGACAGTCGGCATGGCCTCGAACCTGATCGCGCGGGCTGGCATTGCCTATTGCCCGGAAGAGCGCGGCATCTTTGCCAGCCTCAATGTGCGCGAGAACCTCGAACTACCCCCGGTGGTCAAGCCCGGCGGGCTCACGCTCGCCGAGATCTACGAGCTGTTCCCGCGTCTGCTCGAGCGCACCAACAGCCAGGGCACCAAGCTCTCGGGCGGCGAGCAGCAGATGCTCGCCATCGCCCGAATCCTGCGCACCGGCGCGCGCTTTTTGCTGCTCGACGAGCCGACTGAAGGTCTTGCTCCGGTCATCGTGCAGCACATCGGCCAGATCATCCGCACGCTCAAGCAAAAGGGCTTCACGGTGCTGCTGGTTGAGCAGAACTTTCACTTTGCATCTACCGTGGCCGACCGGCATTACGTGGTCGAACACGGCACCGTCGTCGACATGATTCTCAACGACGACATCAAGTCCAACCTCGGCAAGCTCGAGGAATACCTGGGCGTCTGAGCCCATTTGCAGCAACCTCCCCGGAGACTCCCCATGAAGACCCGTCCCCTGTTTGCGAAAGCGGCCCTTGCCGCAGCCATCGCACTGGGCAGCGCAACTGCCAGCGCCCAGTATTCCGATGGTGTCATCAAGCTTGGTGTCATCAATGACATGTCCGGCCTGTATGCCGACATCGCCGGTCCCGGCTCGCTCTGGGCCGCCCGCAAGGCTGTCGAAGACTTCGGCGCCGCCGCCAAGGGCATGAAGGTCGAGGTGATCGGTGCCGATCACCAGAACAAGCCCGACGTGGGCTCGAATATCGTGCGTCAGTGGTTTGACGTCGAGAAGGTTGATGCCGTGGTTGACGTGCCCACCTCGTCGGTGGCCCTGGCCGTGCATCAGATCGTGCGCGACAAGAACAAGGTGATGCTGAATTCCGGCGCAGCCACCTCCGACCTCACCAACAAGGTCTGCTCGCCCAATACCGTTCACTGGACCTACGACACCGTGGCGCTGGCCAACAGCACCGGCAAGGCGGCCGTCAAGACCGGTGGCGATACCTGGTTCATCCTGACCGCCGACTATGCCTTTGGCCACGCGCTCGAGCGCGACGTCGAAGCGGTGGTGACCAAGGCGGGCGGCAAGGTCGTCCAGAAGGTTCGCCATCCCTTCCCCGGCCAGGACTTCTCGTCCTTCCTGCTGCAGGCCCAGGCTTCCAAAGCCAAGGTGATCGGCCTGGCCAACGCCGGCGGCGACACCATCAACTCGATCAAGCAGGCGGCCGAGTTCGGCATCACCAAGGGCGGCCAGAATCTGGCCGGTCTGCTGGTCTTCATCACCGACGTGCATTCGCTCGGTCTGCAGACCGCGCAGGGCATGCTGCTGACCGAGTCCTTCTACTGGGATCTCAACGACGGAACGCGCAACTTCTCCAAGGCCTTTGCGGCTGCCCACAAGGGCCGCATGCCGACCATGGTGCAAGCCGGCGTCTACGCCTCGGTGCTTCACTATCTGAAGGCTGTGCAGGATCTCAAGACCGATGGCGACGGCGCCAAAGTGGTGGCCAAGATGAAGGCCATGCCGACCGATGACGCGCTCTTCGGCAAAGGCACCATCCGGGCCGACGGCCGCAAGATTCACGACGTTCATCTCTTCGAGGTGAAGAAGCCGTCGGAGTCCAAGGGCCCCTGGGACTACTACAAGCTGCGTGCCACGACGCCGGGCAGTGAGGCTTTCCGCCAGGTTGCGGATTCCGAGTGCCCGCTGCTCAAGAAGTAAGAATGACGTTGACTCGTCAAACGGGCGGCCTGGCCGCCCGTTCGAGCAACCGGTCCGGGCCCGGCCCGGACCATTGTCACGGTCCGTGCAAGGCTGCGCGGATCGTGACAATGGTGTTCCCAAGGCATCTCACCCTGTCCGAACAGGGCGTGAATGACCCCAAAAAAATATGATCCGGAGACCTCTCATGTCATCACACGCACTCAGAAAGATCGCGGCGGCACTCGCCCTGGTGGGCTCAGCCTCGGTTGCGCATGCCCAGTACTCCGACGGTGTCATCAAGATCGGCGTGCTCAATGACATGTCGGGTCTGTATGCCGACATCACCGGTCCGGGTTCGCTCTGGGCCGCGCGCAAGGCGGTCGAGGACTTCAACCCGGCCTCCAAGGGCATGAAGGTCGAAGTCGTCGGCGCCGATCACCAGAACAAGCCCGACGTGGGCTCCAACATCACCCGCCAGTGGTTTGACATTGAAAAGGTCGATGCGGTGGCTGATGTGGGCACCTCGTCGGTGGCGCTCGCGGTCAACCAGATCGTGCGTGACAAGAACAAGGTCCATCTGAACTCGGGCGCAGCCACCTCCGACCTCACCGGCAAGGCCTGCTCACCCAATACCGTGCACTGGACCTACGACACGGTTGCGCTGGCCAACACCACGGCCAAAGCTGCGGTCAAGACCGGTGGCGACACCTGGTACTTCATCACGGCCGACTACGCCTTCGGTCACGCGCTTGAGCGCGATGTCGAAGCGGTGGTCAATGGTGCCGGCGGCAAGGTTCTGGGCAAGGTGCGTCATCCCTTCCCGGGTCAGGACTTCTCTTCGTTCCTGCTGCAGGCCCAGGCCTCCAAGGCCAAGGTGATTGGCATGGCCAATGCCGGTGGCGACATGATCAACACCATCAAGCAGGCTGCCGAATTCGGCATCACCAAGAGCGGGCAGTCGCTCGCCGGTCTGCTGGTCTTCATCACCGATGTGCACTCGCTGGGCCTGCCCACCGCGCAAGGTCTGCTGCTGGCAGAGTCCTACTACTGGGATTTGAACGACAGCACCCGCAACTTTGGCAAGGCCTTTGCGGCCGCGCACAAAGGCCGCATGCCCACCATGATCCAGGCGGGCGTCTACTCGTCGGTGCTGCACTACCTCAAGGCCGTGCATGACCTCAAGAGCGATGCCGATGGCGCCAAGGTGGTCGAGAAGATGAAGGCGCTGCCGACCGACGACCCGATCTTCG
Organism: Burkholderiales bacterium; assembly: GCA_046304115.1. Taxonomy (GTDB): domain Bacteria; phylum Pseudomonadota; class Gammaproteobacteria; order Burkholderiales; family Burkholderiaceae_E; genus UBA4615. The sequence continues at coordinate 30,605 of JBKCEY010000215.1, forward strand.
GCAAAGGCTCGGTGCGCATCGACGGTCGCAAGATGCACGACATGCATCTGTTTGAAGTCAAGAAGCCTGCTGAATCCAAAGGCCCCTGGGACTACTACAAGCTGCGCCAGACCGTGCCTGCGAATGAGGCCTTCCGGCCCCTGTCGCAGTCGGAGTGTTTTCTCGTCAAGAAGTGAGCCGGCTTCTGCCGGTCCAAGATCAACCCGCCATCCGATGACCCATGTTTGAACTCTTAGGCATTCCACCTCAGGCCTTCTTCGGGCAGTTGCTGCTCGGCCTGATCAATGGCGCGTTTTACGCGCTGATGTCCCTCGGACTGGCGGTGATCTTCGGCTTGCTGAATGTCATCAACTTCACCCATGGCGCCCAGTACATGATGGGCGCCTTTGGTGCCTGGATGCTGCTGACCTGGTTCGGCGTGCCCTTCTGGGCGGCACTGGTCGTGGTGCCCATTCTGGTCGGCATCACGGGCATTGTGCTCGAGCGGGTGCTGCTCAAGCATCTGTATCACCTCGATCACCTGTATGGGTTGCTGCTCACCTTTGGTGTTGCGCTGATCATCGAGGGCCTCTACAGGCAGCAGTTCGGATCTTCGGGTCAGCCGTATCAGAACCCCATTCCGGGTGGCGTGAACCTGGGCTTCATGTTCATGCCCTACTACCGGGGCTTCATCATCCTGGCCTCGCTGGTGCTGTGCATTGGCACCTGGTTCGTGATCGAGCGCACCAAGCTGGGCGCCTACCTGCGTGCGGCCACCGAGCGGCCCGATCTGGTCCAGGCCTTCGGCATCAACGTGCCCCGCATGATCACCCTGACCTACGGCTTCGGCGTGGCTCTGGCTGCGGTGGCGGGTGTGCTGGCGGCGCCGGCCTACCAGGTGAGCCCGGCCATGGGCTCCAACCTGATCATCATCGTGTTTGCTGTGGTCGTGATCGGCGGCATGGGTTCGATCATGGGATCCATCCTCACCGGTTTCGGGCTCGGGGTTGTTGAGGGCCTGACCAAGGTCTTCTATCCCGAAGCCTCCAGCACCGTCATCTTCGTGATCATGGCCATCGTGCTCATGATCAAACCCGCCGGACTGTTCGGAAAGCAGAAATGAACGCCCCCGCCACGACCCCCGCCGCAGCCTCGGCATCGGCTGCATCCCCTGCCGTCAAGTCACGCGGTCCGATTCTGTTCGGCCTGTTCGTGCTGGCCATGATCGCGGCACCCCATGTGGGCGCCTATCCGCTGTTCCTCATGAAGGTGCTGTGCTTTGCACTCTTTGCCTGCGCCTTCAATCTGCTGATCGGCTTCGTGGGCCTGCTGTCCTTCGGTCACGCCATGTTCTTCGGCTTCTCGGCCTATGTGAGCGGGCATGCCGCGAAGGTCTGGGGTCTGGGCATGGAAACCAGCATCCTGCTGGGCGTGGCGGTCGCCGCAGTGCTCGGTTTCATTGCGGGGTCGATTGCCATTCGACGTCAGGGCATCTACTTCGCCATGGTGACGCTGGCCTTGTCGCAGATGGTGTTCTTCTTCTGTCTGCAGGCGCCCTTCACCGGCGGCGAGGACGGCATTCAGTCCATCCCGCGTCAGCCCCTCTTCGGCGTACTCGACACCAAGCATGAGCTCACGATGTATTACTTCGTGCTCGTTGTCTTTCTGATCGGCTTTGCCATCATTTACCGCACCATTCATTCGCCCTTCGGGCAGGTGCTCAAGGCCATCCGCGAGAACGAGCCGCGCGCCATCTCGCTGGGTTATCAGGTTGACCGCTACAAGCTGCTGGCCTTCGTGCTTTCGGCCACACTCGCCGGCCTGGCGGGCGCCACCAAGTCGCAGGTGTTCCAGCTCGCCTCGCTCACCGATGTCACCTGGCAGATGTCGGGCGAGGTGGTCCTGATGACCCTGGTCGGCGGCATGGGTACGGTTTTCGGCCCGGTGGTGGGCGCCGCGGTCATCATCGCGATGCAGAACTACCTGGCGAGCTTTGGCGACTGGGTGCTGATCATCCAGGGTCTGATTTTCGTGGTGGTCGTGATGCTGTTTCGCAAAGGCATCGTGGGCGAGATCGCCGATCGCTTTCGCCGCAAGGCCTGATCGCCTGTGGCGGCCGATGATGTGGCGGCTGGATCGGCTCGTGCCGCCCTGGCCGATCCACTGGCCGCCCCACCGGTCGATCCACTGACCGATCCACTGGCTACCCCACCGGTCGATCCACTGGCCGGTCTGCCCAGGGTCACCTATGCCAATGGCGGCACCGACTTCTCGGCGCTGCATCGACTGATCGACCAGCTTCTGCCTTCGATCAGTGACACCCTCAAAGGCCAGCCCGCCCTGCACTGGATCGGGGGCGGTGCCTTGGCAACAGGCGCACGCTTCGAGGTGGCCTCGCCCATCGACCGCGGTCTGATGCTCGGGCAACGCCTTCAGGCCGATGCCGCGACCGTGGAGGGCGCTGTGCTCGCGGCGAGGCGGGCTTTTGCCGGGTGGCGCAACGCGGGCTGGCGTGCACGGGTGCAGGCCCTCAGGACGGTCGCTGATCGTCTGCAGGCCCGTCGCCTTGAGGTCGCGATTGCGGTCATTCTCGAGGTCGGAAAGTCACGCCTGGAAGCGCTGGGCGAGATCGAGGAAGCCATCGACCTGATTCGCTTTTATTGCGACCAGGTCGAAGTCCATCAAGGCTGGGAACTCAGCCTGAGCAGCGGTCCGGGCGGCGAATCCGGGCACGATCGACTGCGTCCGTATGGCTGCTTTGCCGTGATTGCGCCATTCAACTATCCCGTGGCACTGGCCATCGGCATGAGCTGCGCAGCCCTTCTGGGCGGCAATACCGTGGTCTTCAAGCCGACAGCACAGGCGGTGCTTTCCGGGCGCCTGATCGCAGCGCTTTTCGCCGACCTGCCCGCGGGTGTGTTCAACCTCCTGCAGGGCGATGGACAGGTCGGCGAGGCTCTGGCCACCCACCCCGGGGTGGATGGCATTGCCTTTACCGGATCGCACGCGGTGGGCATGCGCCTGCTGAGGCAAGCCGCACAGGGCCGATTCATGAAGCCGGTGCTGGCCGAGCTCGGCGGCAAGAACAGCGCCTTCGTCACGGCAAGCGCCCATCTGGATGATGCCGCCTGGGGCGTAGCCCGATCGGCCTTTGGCATGTCAGGCCAGAAGTGCAGCGCGCTGTCCCGGGTCTATGTGGCGCGGTCGATACGCGAGGCCTTCGTCGATCGGCTCCTCTCGGTCATTGCCTCACTGAAAGTCGACGATCCCCGTGCATCAGGCTCGTTCACCGGTCCGGTGATCGATGCGCGTGCTGCAGATCGTTTCGTGCAAGCCATGAGGCAGGCCGCACCGGCGGGTCGGGTGCTGGCCGGCGGGCAGCCGCTGGCCCAGCGCCCCGAAGGCGCCTATCTCGCACCCACACTCATCGCCGATCTGCCCCCGGATCACCCGGTACAGGTCAACGAACTCTTTTTGCCGGTGCTGAGCCTGCAGTCTTTCGACCACCTGCAGGAGGCCATCGATGCGTCGAATGCCTCGGCGCTGGGGCTGACTGCCGGCATTTACAGTACGGATGAGACCGAGATCGATCTGTTTGATGATCGCATCGAGGCCGGCGTGCTCTATGCCAATCGGGCCAGCGGAGCCACCACCGGGGCGTGGCCCGGATTTCAGACCTTCTGCGGCTGGAAAGGCTCAGGCCTGACCGGCAAGGGCGGCCTCGGAACGCACTATGTTCAGCAGTTCATGCGTGAGCAAAGCCGCACGCGCGCTGCGCCCCTCTCCTCAAGGAACACCCCATGAAAATCGTCTGCCTGGACATGGAAGGCGTGCTGGTCCCCGAGATCTGGATCGAATTCTCGAAGCGCTCGGGCATTCCAGAGCTCTCACGCACCACCCGCGATGAGCCGGATTACGACAAGCTGATGCGCTTTCGCATTGATCTTTTGCGCAGCCGCGGCCTGAAGCTTGCTGACATTCAGGCCGTGATCGATGGCATGGGGCCGATGGAAGGCGCACGGGCCTTTCTGGACGATCTTCGCTCGCGCTATCAGGTGGTCATCCTGTCGGACACCTTCTACGAATTCGCAGACCCGCTGATGCGCCAGCTGGGCCGCCCCACCTTGCTCTGTCATCGTCTGGAAACCGACGCCGAGGGCTTTGTGACCCGCCACCTGCTGCGCATGCCCGACCCCAAGCGCGCAGCCGTGAAGGCCTTTCAGGCGCTGAACTTCAAGGTGATTGCCGCGGGCGACTCCTACAACGACACGGCCATGCTCGGTGCGGCCGAGGCGGGTTTCTTCATTCATCCACCCGAGGCGATCGTCGCCCAGTTTCCTCAGTTTCCGGTCTCGCGCGACTACGACACCCTGCGTCGCTACATCGACGAAGCCGCGGCACGCCTCTGAGCGCCGCGCAAGTGGTGCAGCACAGGCGGCGCCACCTGAGGGGTCGCGATCGACGGGGTGGCATCACCTGAGGGAGTCGCGATCGACGGGGTGGCGTTGCCTGAGGCATTTCGGTCACCACAGCCTCATCGCCCGAGGAAACGCATCAGAGGGGCTGCATGGCCAAGGGCCGGGCGCTCAGCCCAGCGTCTCGATGATGTGATTCTGGTTGGTGTAGATGCACAGCTCAGCCGCAATGCCGAGCGATTCCTTGACGATGCTCGCAGGCTCCATCGGGGTGTGCAGCAGCAGCGCCCGGGCCGCAGCCTGGGCATAGGGCCCTCCAGAGCCGATCGCGATCAGCCCATGCTCGGGCTCGAGCACATCGCCATTGCCGGTCAGGATGAGTGAATGCTCGGCATCGGCCAGGGCCAGCATGGCCTCAAGACGCCGCAGGGTGCGATCGGTGCGCCAGTCTTTGGCCAGTTCGACCGCTGCACGCAACAGGTGCCCCGAGTGCTTGTCCAGGCGTGCCTCGAATCGTTCGAACAACGTGAAGGCATCGGCCGTTCCGCCAGCAAACCCCGCCAGCACCCGGTCGTGATGAAGGCGCCGGACCTTGCGCGCCGATCCCTTGATCACGATATTGCCCAGAGTGACCTGACCATCGCCGCCGAGCGCAACCTGCTTGCCGCGCCGCACACTGACAATGGTGGTGCCGTGAAACTGTTCCATCTGAATCTGCCTGTCAGTAGCCGCGCAAACGAACCTCGATCAGGTCCGGGATGCCCATGACGGCGAGCAGCGCGCCCACCAGAGGGCTGACGCCCCCCATGCGCAGGCGCTTGCCCGCCGACTTGAGCGCCATGATCTCATTGAGCAACTCGCCCGCAGCCCCGAAATCGACTCGTCTGAGTCGTCGGCAATCGAGAAAGAGCTCGTTGCGTGCATCGGCCAGCTGACGCAGCGCCGCGATCACCTCGCCCACTCGACCCTCAAGATCGCCCATCAGCAAAAGTCCAGGGCCATCCGGGATGCAGACCGGGTCTCGGGGGGCATCGGCTGCCGCCCTTCGAGGAGAGGCCGCAGCGCCAGTGCTCAGACTTGCTGACGGGGCCTCCCAGGACGGTGGCGACACCTCATAGGTGACGCAGTAGTC
>JBKCEY010000216.1:0-3249 GCA_046304115.1 Burkholderiales bacterium
GCGTATACGAGAGCGCTTTCCGCAATGGCCGCTGGCGGTCCTGCACAGCGACATGCCCGAGGCCGAGCGTGCCGCCCACTGGCTGGCTGCAGCCGAAGGGCGCGCACGCATTGTTCTGGGCACGCGGCTGGCGGCGCGAGCACCGCCAGCCGCGTGCCCAGAACAATGCGTGCGCGCCCTTCGGCTGCAGCCAGCCAGTGGGCGGCACGCTCGGCCTCGGGCATGTCGCTGTGCAGGACCGCCAGCGGCCATTGCGGAAAGCGCTCTCGTATACGCTGGGCCAGCACCGGAGTGAGCGCTATCTCTGGCACGAGAATCAAGGCCTGAGGCAGAGTCGGTGAACCGGGTGCGGCCTGCTGCTGCGGGCGCGTGGATGACGGGACGGGCGACTCGATAGGCGACTCGACGGGCGACTGGATGGGCGACCCGATGGGCGCATCGGCGGAAAAATTTGACACGAGCAAGGGATGGGACAACCGCTGCTCGATCCAGCGCAGATAGATCTCGGTCTTTCCGCTGCCGGTAATGCCGTGCAGCAGATGGACGGCATGGCCTTGGACCTGATCAAAAGCGCTCAGGGTATTGGCCTGCTCGTCTGTGAGCACACGCTCGCCATGGGAGGCGCCCACGAAGGGGGCCGATTGCAGAGGCTGCGGCGGGTGGCCAGGCTTGGCCTGACCGCCCGCATGCTTTGCCCGGTCTGCCTCAAAACGCTGACGCGCGCGCAGCACGGCCGAGCCCCGGGATCGGGCCGCCGGTGGCGCCCTGAGCAACTTGGGCACCGAAGGCAGGGCAATCTCACCCAGTGGGCAGTGGTAATAACGGGCTGCAAACTGAAGCAATCCAAGCCACTGCGCATCGGCCCGCGGCATGTCGGGCAACAGGCCGATGATCGCTTTCAGGCGCTCGGCGGGCAGCTCGCTCGAGCGGGCCTCTTCGATCACCAGACCGACCCGCCGGCCACGGCCCCAGGGCACCACCACCCAGTCGCCTGCCGCCACTGCAAGCCCGGCAGGCACCTGATAATCGAACCAGCCCGCAAGCGGCAGATCGAGCACGACATGCACGATCGGCAGGCCGTCGACCGTCCGACTCCTGTCCTCAGGGGTCTGGCCGGCCTTGGGTTGCGTGGGATCAGTCGGACTCACAACTTAAAGTAAAACCTTCGATATGGCCGCAATCAACTGGTTCAAAAGCGATTTCCAAGGCCCGACAACAATCTGTGGATAACTTTGTGGATGAAATCGGGAAGACTGTCGTAAACCTGCATGAACACAGGACTTCGCCCGATCTGCACCGGCAGGGTGCAAAAAAATAGTCAATAAAATCAAGGGTCGATTTACTCGCCCGTAAAACCGGGGCATGGCCGCAGAGGCGAGGCTCGTCCAGTCGCCATTGTGCATAAGTGCTGCACTGCGACACTGCGGCGTGGCGAGGCCGGACTTTACGAATCGGTCAATGACCCGCGCGGTTTCGGCCCTGGGCGCCTGCTGGGGCGCCGTCCACGCCAACCGCGGGGCTGGCGTCCCACCGGGCCCCACCGGCTGTAGCGAGGACTGACTCCGGGATAGGCCGCGGGATAGGCTGACCCGGCTCAGAGCGACGAGGACGATGCGCCGCGGCGGCGCTGCTCCCGGCTGTATTGATGCACGGCCTCAACCAGGGCGGTCACGCTCTCTGGCGGCGTGAACTGCGAAATGCCATGGCCCAGATTGAACACATGGCCCACGCCCGGCTGGGGCAGGCCAAAGCTCTCCAGGGTCTTGATCGCTTCGCCTTGAATCTGGCCGGCATCGGCAAAAAGCGACATGGGATCAAGGTTGCCCTGCAGCGCCACCCGGGCACCCACACGGGCGCGTGCCTGGCCCAGGTTGACCGTCCAGTCGACCCCGACCGCATCGCAGCCGATCGCTGCGATGTCTTCCAGCCACAGGCCACCGCCCTTGGTAAAGACGATGGAGGGCACGCGAACCCGCTGGATGCTGCCATCGGGAGCCCGCTCTTCACGCTCCAGACGCAGGCCCTCGAGCACACGGCGCATGTAGGCCAGCGAGAACTTCTGATAGTGCCCATCGGGCAGGATGCCGCCCCAGGTGTCGAAGATCATGACCGCCTGAGCACCGGCATCGATCTGGGCATTGAGGTAGTCGCGCACGGCATCGGCCGTGACCGAGAGCATGTGATGCATCAGGTCGGGGCGCTTGTACATCATGCCCTTGACCAGGCGAAAGTCATCGCTGCCGCCGCCTTCGACCATGTAGCAGGCCAGAGTCCAGGGACTGCCCGAAAATCCGATGAGCGGCACGCGATCGGCCAACGCGCCGCGGATGGTGCGCACACCGTCCATGACGTAGCGCAGTTCGGTGTTCACGTCGGGTACGGCCAGCCGGCGCACAGCGGCTTCATCGCGCACCGGATTGGAGAATTTCGGACCCTCGCCCTCTGCGAAATAAAGGCCCAGGCCCATGGCATCGGGCACGGTCAAAATATCGGAAAACAGAATGGCCGCATCGAGCGGATAGCGATCAAGCGGCTGCAACGTCACCTCGCAGGCCAGCTCGGGGTTCTTGCACAGCGCGAGAAAACTGCCCGCGCGCTTGCGGGTGGCGTTGTACTCGGGCAGGTAGCGACCCGCCTGCCGCATCAGCCAGACAGGGGTGTAGTCGGTGGGTTGACGCAACAGGGCCCGCAGGAAGGTGTCGTTTTTCATGATGCCGGGATGGCCTTGCGGCCCTGAAGAGGATGCTGCATTGTAAAGCCAGCCTGACGGTTCGGCGGTCACTTGCACAATACCAGCCGACCGCGCGTGCGGCTCCGTGGGTTGATGCACCTCCATGGGCACGCATTGCGCGTATCCGTGATCAAAGTCCCGCCGTCGGTCAGGCGAATGTCGGACAATATCGGTCCTCAGTTGTTTGTTTGAGCGACGCGATTACCTTCGCCGCAGCATGAAACAGAAATCTTCGTCACCCGAAACCCCAAAAGCGCCCCCACACCGGGCGGTGGCTGCATTCATGGCGCAGCATCGAGGCACGGCGGGCGCCCTGGGGGCCTTGTTGGTGGCGTTGCACCTGCCTCTGGCCGATGGACTGCGCACGGAATGCCCGACCTGCAGCACAGGGGGTGCGTTGGCCGGAGCGCGAGCCCGGCTGGCCACTGCGGGCGACGGGACTGCCCGTCCTCGCGTGTTATCGCCCTTGCCGATCCTCACCGGATTACCAGGGCCTGCCGCCGTAGTGCGTGTGCGAC
>JBKCEY010000217.1:0-1388 GCA_046304115.1 Burkholderiales bacterium
CGCGAACTGCTGCGTCGGCCCGGTGTGCGACTGACCGAACCCTGGCGCGAGGTTCAGGTGCAGTTGCGTCACGGTGCAGCCACGCAACGGGTGCGCCTGCAGGGCGGGCCAGCCGAGCCCGAACTGCGCCGCGTGATCGATATCGATGGGCGGGCACACAGGCTGCCCGCGGGCGGGTTGTTGCTGAGCGATCGCCTGGCCCTACGTCTGCAGGCCAGGGTCGGCGATACCGTCACGATCGAGGTGCTCGAAGGCCGCATGCCGGTGGTCAGCGCCCCGATTGCAGCGCTCGTGCGCGACACCATGGGACTCAATGCCTGGATGCAGCGCGACGCATTGAACCGGCTGCTTGGCGAAGACGATCTGGCCTCGACCCAGGCGCTGTGGCTTGAACCTGGATCGCGCACCCCGGTGTTATCGGCCCTGCGTAGCCTGCCGGTCGCGGCGGGCGTGTTCAGCAAGGCCACCCTGCAGGCGAACATGAAAGAGGTCAGCGCTCGCAATGTACGCATCATGAGCACGGTCATGACCGCCTTTGCGATCGTGATCGCGGTCGGTGTGGTCTACAACCAGGCGCGGGTGCTGCTTGCAGAGCGCAGCCATGAACTGGCCAGTCTGAGGGTGCTGGGCCTCACCCGGGCTGAGGTCTCGGCCCTGCTGCTGGGCGAGGTGCTGATCGGGCTGGTGCTGGCCCTGCCGCTGGGCGCCGCAGCAGGCCTGGCGCTGGTGCATGCCGTGGCGGGTCTGCTCGCCACGGACCAGTTCCTGTTCCCGGTCACGATTCAGGCCCGCACCCATCTGTTGGCGGGGGCAACCGTTGTGCTGACCACACTGGTCACCGGGGCGCTGGTGCGTCGTCGCATCGATCGGCTGGATCTGGTGGGCGTCCTGAAGACGCGCGAATGATGACCGACATGGATGCTCATCCGGATCCCGCAGCCTCTCGAAGACGATCTCGCTTGCGAACAGCAGGCCTCGTGTTTCTGGGGCTTGGGCTCGCGGCAGTCCTTGCATTCTGGATGCTGCGACCCGCCCCGGTGCGGGTCGAGCTGGCCAGTGTCAGGCGCGGGAATCTGCAGGTCTGGATCGAGGAAGAGGCGCGCAGCCGCGTTCGCGAGCGGCATGGCGTGCATGCGCCCGTCAGCGGGCAGTTGCAACGCATCGAGGTTGTGGAGGGCGACCGGGTCACTCAGGGATCGGTTCTGGCCCGGCTCGACCCCGCCCTGCCTGCGGCGCTCGATGCCCGCAGCCTGAGCGTGCAGCAGGCCTTCGTGGAGAGCGCGCAGGCAGCACTGGCGAGCGCGCAGGCCCGTCTGGCCCGAGCCCGGGCTGCTGCACGGCAATCTGCGCGAGATCTTGAGCGCAGCCAGGCCCTGGCCGAGCGGGGA
>JBKCEY010000218.1:0-6185 GCA_046304115.1 Burkholderiales bacterium
GTCAGCATCAAGGCGGGTCAGCGTCCCGCACGTGGCGTCACGCCGCACCAGCGGGTCATGAACCGGGCCAGGACTTCGGTGACTCTCATCGTGCTGTCGATCGAGACCCATTCGTCGATACCGTGAATCGACGCACCGTCCGGGCCATAGCAGGTGGCCGGAATCGGCCCATAGAGATTGAAGGTTCGGGCATCGGTGGTCGCCGTGCTGACGACCAGCTCGATCTCCTGGCCGGTGACCTCGCGATGGCACCGACCCAGTTCGGTGAGGACTGGCGAGGCGGCGTCGAGCACGCAACCCTCGGACTGAAAGCCCCGGTAATGAACCTTGTAGGCGATGGCATCGCGCATCGGCGAGGCGGCATGCGCCTCGGCCAGCCGCTGCTCGACCTGCTCGCGCACCCACTCGCGGCTCATGTCGGGATAGAACGATAGCCGCACCTCGGCCACTGCGGTGGTGGCTACAGAAGACGCCCACTCGCCGCCCGACAGCTTGCCCAGATTGAAGTTGATCGGATGGTCGTGCGAGCACCACAGGGCATGCCGGCGGGCGGGCTCGTTCCACTCGCGCTCCAGCAGCTTGAGCTCGGTGACGAGATTGCGTGCGGCATCGATGGCATTGGTTCCGGTATGCGCCACCATGGCGTGCACCGGGATACCCGTGACTTCCAGCGTGAGCCACATGACGCCGAGCTGCGCGCGCAGCAGGCCTTCGCCCGGCTCGGTGATGATGGCGGCATCCGCGTGGTAACCCTGCACCAGGCAAGCCAGGGCACCATTGCCTGTGCACTCTTCCTCGATCACGGACTGAAGATAGACCGGCGCTGCGGGCTCCAGGCCAATGGCCTGCAGCGCCCTGAAGGCCTGCAGCCAGGCGATGATTCCCGCCTTCATGTCGGCTGCGCCCCGCCCATAGAGACGGTCCCCGTCCAGTCGGGGTTCGAAGGGCGGCGAACCCCACATCGAGGCATTGCCCACCGGAACCACATCGATATGGCCATTGAGGATGAGTGAGCGGCCTGTCACCTCTCTCGGGGTGTGCACACCCACCACGTTCGGCCGGCCGTCGTACGACATGATCGAAGGGGACCATCCGCGATGGCTGCGCAACCTCGCCTCATCGATGTCGAAGCGATCGACCCGAACCCCGAGTTCGCTCATCCGATCGGCCATCCAGTCCTGGGCTGGAGCCTCCTGCCCCAGCAGCGAGGGCAGAGCCACCAGTTCGCTCAGACGGCTCACCGTGTCGCGGCGTTGATCGGCCACTGCTGCAGACAGTTCGCGTTCCAGTCCGTGATCGCGGGCGTTCATGGTCGTTTCCTCATTCAGGGGCGCCAATTCAATCCCGGTAGACTATCAGCATGCTCCGCGCCGACCGCCGGGCCGTGATGCTTCTGCTCGCCGCCCTGACCTGCCTCATCCTGCTCGATGCCAGTGGCAAATGGATGGCGCAGCGTGGCGTGCCGGTCGCTGCAACCACCTGGTCGCGTTACTTCGGGCATCTCCTGCTGGTCCTGCTTGTGTTTCTACCCACGCGGGGTGTCGCCGTGCTGCGCACCGGGCATCCGGGGCGTCAGGTGCTGCGCGGGCTGCTCATGGTCTGCATCACGCTGCTCTACTTCGAGGCGCTCAAGACCATGCCGCTCGCGCAGGCCACTGCGGTGTTTTTCACCACGCCCATGCTGGTCACGATACTTGCCAGCCTGTTTCTGGGTGAGCGGCCAGGCTGGATCACCTGGCTCGCACTGGCGGGCGGGTTCACCGGCGTGCTGATCGTGATCCGTCCCGGCACCGATCTGCCCCTCACAGGCACCTTGCTCGTGCTGGGCGCGGCTGCGGCCAACGCGGTTTACCAGACCCTCACCCGGGCCCAATCCCAGGCCGATCTGCCTGAGGTTCAGGTTCTGTATGCGGGGCTGGCCGGCGCCGCCATCATGACGCTGGGAGCCCCCGTCTGGTGGCAGCCCGACTGGTGGGTTCCGTTGCATCTGACGCCCTGGGACTGGACGGTCTTTGCCATGCTGGGCGTGCTGGGCGCCACCGGCCATCTCTTGCTGTCGAGTGCGTTTCGACTGACCTTCGCCTCGCGGCTCACGCCCTGGTCCTATACCCAGCTGCTGCTGGCCGTGCTGATCGGCTGGGTTGCCTTCGGCGATGTGCCCGATGCCATCGGCCTGGCCGGTATGGCCCTGATTGCTGCGAGTCCGCAGCTGACCTGGTTCAGGCGCGAGGCGGCGGATCGCCCTCGATGATGTCGATGTCGCGTACCAGGCTGCGTACCGAGCCCGGGTTGAGATTCAACAGATCAGCCAGCGCCTCGATGTCATCGTGAATGGCAGCATTGTCCCAGCCGTCCTGGGTATGGCGGGCCAGTCGTACTGCGAGCATCACGTTTCGAACCCGCGGCTCTTCGGTGCGGCGTTCGTTGGTCAGGTGCTGCAGCAGCGGAGGCAGCCGCCACAGCTTCATCAGTTCCTGCTCAAGATCGGCGGTTGTGATGTGGAGCACGTCGCGCTGGACCTGAGCTGATCGCAGGGTGGAATCCTGCCGCTGGCGCCTTTGCATTTCCAGCGCCAGTTGGGGCGCATGACACCAGATCAGTGCATCGGCGAAGTCATGCAGCAGGGCGGCCTCGTGAATCACCTCGGCATCGGTATCCTGGCGATGCATGGCAAAGCCCATCGCCAGCCTGGCTGCGCGATGCGAACGATCAAGCACCCGTTGCAGGCCTTCGAGTGCGCCGGGAATGTCCTGCAGGATGTCTTCCACCCGTGCAGCATTCGAAAAATCCCGAAAGAACGCGCCGGTGCCCATCATGAGAAGCGCGCCCGTGACCGACTCTGCATCGGTGACCATGCGGGCGTGGCGATGGGTGGCTGCATAGGCCAGCACCTTGAGTGTCATCAGTGGATCATCAACCACCACTTCGGCGATATCGCGTGGCGCGATATCGTCTTCATCGATGCTGAGATCCTCGACGGCTAACGCGGTGCCCTCGAGCACCGGAATTTCCGCCTGCCCGATCGCTCGTACCCAGCCTTCGAGGGTCAGTGGAGCCTTTTCAATCATGGCTGCCCCCAAGATAGAAAACCTGTTTTTTCATCATAGACCTGCGCGGACCCATCAGCGCGCGATCCAGAGCGAAATTCATTGATTTCTGCTGCTGGCGACCGCTTTCAGCGCAGGGCGACCGCTTTGAATCGACGGCAGCAGGATTGATCGTGTCGCCCATGCGACGCTCCGGACTCAGCGTGGTGCAAGCTGATCCAGGGGCCACCTTGGCTTGACATCAAATCTCAGGGCTGGGCCGGTTGCACCGGATGGGGTGAGTTCAGCCAGCCGCAGGGCACCTGCGAGGGCGATCATGGCGCCATTGTCGGTGCATAACGCAAGCTCCGGGCAGTAGAGCCGAAAGGGTCTGCGAGCTCTGGCTCGTTCCAGTTCACTGCGCAGATGCCGATTGGCGCTGACCCCTCCGGCGATCACGAGCCGCTCGAGCTGACAGGCTTCGAGCGCCGCGATGGATTTGCTCACCAGCACCTCGACAATGGCGGCCTGAACCTCGCAGGCCAGATCGGCACGATCCTGCTCGCCGGCGAGCCCCTTGGCGATGCGGGTCGCCACCGCGGTCTTGAGTCCCGAGAAGCTGAAGTCCAGATCGCCCGAGCGCAGCATGGGCCGCGGCAATCCGAAACGACCCGCGCGGCCCTGCTCGGCGAGTTGCGCAATCGCGGGGCCTCCGGGGTAACCCAGACCCAGCAGCTTGGCGCTCTTGTCGAAGGCCTCTCCTGCTGCATCATCAACCGACTCTCCGAGCAGGGTGTACTGACCGACCCCGTCGACCCTCATCAGCTGGGTATGTCCCCCGGAGACCAGCAGCCCCACAAACGGAAACTGCGGTGGATCCTGCGACAGCAGGGGGGAGAGCAGATGCCCTTCAAGATGATGCACCCCGATGCTGGGTTTGCGCAGCGCGTAGGCCAGTGCACTGGCCACGGATGCGCCCACCAGCAGCGCACCCGCGAGGCCAGGCCCCTGGGTGTAGGCAATGGCATCGATCTCGGTCATCTTGCGTCCGGATTGCCGCAGCACCTCCCGGGTGAGGGGCAGCACGCGCCGGATGTGGTCTCGTGAAGCGAGCTCAGGCACGACGCCGCCATAGCGTTCGTGCATGGCGACCTGAGAGTGCAAGGCCTGGGCCAGCAAACCGGCCTGGGTGTCATAGAGCGCAACGCCGGTTTCGTCGCAGGAGGTTTCGATGCCCAGGGTCAACATGGGCGCAGTGTAGCCCGGGCTCAGAAACCGATTCGTGTTTTAGGTGCCGCTCGGTCACTGAGATCTTCAACCCGCAGTTCATGGCGTTCGTTCAGCCGGGCGCTGCCAAAACCCTGCAACAGGGCTCGGCGCATTTCCCGCGGAGCGAGTCGGCCGAGTCGCTCCAGAACCGCCCATGACGGCTCGGCAGGAAACCGATCACCCCAGCGATGACCCTCGCGCAGGGCGCGGTACAGGTTCAGCCCGATCCGCTGGGCGCCTTCGGCATCGGGTGGATCGATCGCATAGACGTTCATGCGGTTCAGGATGGGCCCCGGGATACGCGCAGCGTCATTGGCCGTTGCGATCCAGATCGCCTCCGAGCAGTCGATCGGCACTTCCGCAAATTCGTCGGTAAAGCGGCGGGCGGTATCGAACTCCAGCAGTTCATGGAGGGGCCCGAGCGGGTCGTAGTGAGTCTCGGCACTGGCCTTGTCGATCTCGTCGATCACCATCACCGGATTGGCGTAATCACCATGCACCATCGTGTCAAAGATCTTGCCGGCGCGGGCGTTTCGCCATTGGGATGAGGCGCCCGACAGTACCCAGCCGGCGGTGAGAGAACTCATCGAAATGAACCCGTAACCCGTGGCCAGCAATTCAGCAAGCCGGCGCGCGAAGTAGGTTTTGCCGATTCCGGGTTCGCCCAGCAGCAGCATCGGACTGATCCTGAGCGGGTCGTCACTCTCCATGCAGAGCGCGATCTGGCCGCGCAGGTCATCGAGCACCGTGGTGAAGTTGGGGAGTTCGAGAGCCAATGCATCGAAGTCAGGCATGCGTGCCGGTTTGATGCAAAAGCGCTCCCCGCCCACTCGCAGCATTTTTTCGTAGGTTGATCGCAGGGCGTCGCTGGCCGTGCCAGTCAGGCTATCCAGAGCACTCTGCACAGCCTGACTGCTGTAGATCTGCTTCAAACCCGCGTTCGAAGCGGCAAACCCCGGCATTGCCCATTCCGGGGTCGCCGACCCCACGCCGGAGCGACCGGCGTCGCCGGGGCCGGGCGAGAGCAAACCCTGGCCAGGTCGTTCCGCCTTGGGCCCAGGTGACACGAATCCAGGCGAATCCAGTAAAACCGGTTCGAACGGGGTGTTGGGTGACATGAGACTCCTTTCTGGAGGGCAACGCGACCGGGCCATCTTCAGTGGTTGCACAGGGGCCTGGCGCCTGACGTGATTTGGGCCTGACCGCGTAGCAGACAAGATTCGTGCCCGGCTCCTGCGTTTCGGGTCAGCCCGGTCGCAGGTCTTGCCAGGCCAGGCCAGGCGAGTCTCGGCAGCCCAGGCGAGGCGAGTCTTGGCAGCCCAGGCCAGCCGAGTCTTGGCAGCCCAGGCGAGTCATGCTAAAGTGGTCGGCTTGATTGAAAGGGGGTGATTGTTCATGCCGATGATCCGTTTGAAGGAAAATGAGCCGTTCGACGTGGCCCTGCGCCGTTTTAAGCGCACCATCGAGAAGACTGGCCTACTCACGGAACTGCGTGCGCGCGAGTTTTACGAAAAGCCTACGGCTGAGCGCAAGCGCAAGAAGGCAGCAGCGGTAAAGCGCCATTACAAGCGTATCCGCGGTCAGATGCTTCCCAAGAAGCTGTACTGATCCTGTTCGGCATCACCCCGCCGCACGCCCGCACTGTCGGCCGTGCGGCGTTTTTGTTGATTCATGCCCATGAATGCTCCAGCGTCTGGTTCCTCGCTCAAGCAGCGCATCACCGATGACATGAAGGCGGCCATGAAAGCCCGCGAAGCCGGCAGGCTCGGGGCGATCCGGATGCTGCTGGCCGCCATCAAGCAACGCGAGGTTGATGAGCGCATCGAACTCGACGATGCTCAGGTCACGGCCGTGGTCGACAAGCTCCTGAAGCAGCGGCGCGACTCCATC
>JBKCEY010000219.1:0-4191 GCA_046304115.1 Burkholderiales bacterium
CGCGATTGTCGAGTGGCGATTCGAGCCGCGCAGATCGTGTATGCCGAGATCGGTGAACAGTTGCGCCGACAAGGCCTGGATTCCATCGGACAGCGCGCCGTGGTGTCGGGTGCGCGCAAGCTCCTGCTGGTGGCGCGTGCCAGCGCGGTCTGGCTGCAGGCGCCCCGGGCCACCGTTCCAGCGCCTGCCCCCTTGCCCGCAGTCACCTGGCTGGTCGATGCCTCGGCGACGGCAGTTCGTAATGCCGCACCGTTGCGCGTGCCAGCCCGCTCGTTTGACGAAAAGATGCTCTGGTCGGCCGATCTTCTGGCGCGTCTGGCCGAGCAGGACCGGCGGCCGCGCTGAGCGGATGGACATGCCCGCGCTCAAGGTGGCCGAGATCGTGATCGTGGTGGTCGCGGGGGTCGCTTTTTATGTGTGGCAGATGCGCTCGCTCAAACGGGATCGGGCCGAAACGGCGCGCCAGATGGCGCAGGCTGAGGCATTGAGCGCCCAGCAGGCCAATGCTCAAGAGTCCGGGGCTCGGGATATCAGCCTCCAAGAGGCAGAGCTTCGCGATTCACCTCCGGCTGCGCCCGCCGACCGCTCGAGGCCGGCGTGAGTCCGACCGCACTCAAGGTCATCCACATCCTGTGCGCCTGCCTCTTTCTGGGCAATGTCATCGTCAGCGGCACCTGGGCCGCGCTGGCCGAGCGCACGCGCAACCACACCATCATTCGCTTCAGCAATCATCTGGTGCTGGTGACCGATGTGCTCTTCACGCTCGGCGGCGCACTGGGGGTCATCATCACGGGAGCGCTCATGGCGCATCCGCTGGGCGGCGAGACCGCAAACCCGTGGATTCGATGGTCTTACATCCTCTTCGGGTTGTCGGGCCTGATCTGGCTGCTGGTTCTGGTGCCGATCCAGTTGCGCCAGCGTGCCCTGCTGGCGCGCACGGATCGCATCACCTCCGAGTACCTGCGGCTCTCACGCCTGTGGCAGATCAGCGGTGCGGTAGCCACGGTGCTGCCCCTGCCCATTCTGTACTTCATGATTGCCAAGGTGCACTGACCGTTCAATGAATCATCCCCTCGCCGGCCGCGTCATCGTCATCACCGGTGCGGCCTCGGGCATCGGCCTGGCGGGCGCAGCCGAGCTGCATCGCTGTGGCGCAATTCCTGTACTCACAGACTGTGATGCGCAGCCGCTGGCCGAGCAGGCTCAGGCGATTGATGCCGGGCTGATGCATCTGCCGCTCGATGTGACCGATGCCGCGCAATGCGAACAGGTGATGCAGGCCGTGCTCGAGCGCCATGGCCGCATCGATGGCGTCTGGGCCAATGCCGGGGTGGCTTCCTTCGGCCCGCTGGCGCATACCGATCCACAGGCCTGGGCCCGATGCATTCAGGTCAATCTGCTGGGCAGCCTCAATACGATCCGCGCGGCTTTGCCTGCACTGATGGCCTCGCGTGGGCTGATTGCGGTGTCGGCCTCGGTCTCCTCGTTTGCACACCCCCCGGCGATGTCGGCCTATGCCGCTTCCAAGGCAGGGCTCGAGGCGGCCTGCAATGCCTGGCGGATCGAGCTCGCTGCGCACGATGTGGCGGTGTGCGTCATACACGCGAGCTGGGTTCGGACGGCCCTGGTGGATGAAGGTGCGCTGCACCCCGGCTTTGTGCGGCTGCATCAGACCGCGCCGGGGCCCTTGCGTCGCATGCTCGAGCCGGCCCAGGCTGCGGCGCTCATGGTCAAGGGTCTGGCACGCAGGCAGCGACGCATTTTTGTGCCGGGTTGGATCGCGGCCCTGCACTGGATGCGCGGCCTGTTGCATGAGCGCTGGGCGGAGCGCGAACTGTTGCGCGCTGCACCCGAGATCGAGGCCCACTATCTGGAGGGCCTGGCCGAGGCGGGGCGGCTTGCCTCGTCATTTGGGCCTCGCGAATTGAAGCGCGCGCAGGAGCGCCAGCCCGAGATGCGCCCGTGATGCGTTCATGATGAGCTGCTCGCGGCGCTTCGCGATCAAGCGCCTCGCTCAGGCCCCCATGATGGGAATGCGCCGCACATGACTGCCGCCTTCCCGCGGGATATGAATGCGCAGCACGCCCTGGTCCATCGCGGCTGGAGTTAACTCACCTGCAGGTGAAGGTGCTTTCCGCAAGCCTGGACGTAGCGGCGCAGCGTCGCGAGGGAAGGCGAGTGCTTGCCAGTGGCCAGTGATCGCTCAAGGCGCGCAATCGCTGGCGCGTGGGTTCCCATCCGGACTGCGAGCTCGGCCTGAGAGAGCCCTGCTTCGTATCGCGCTTTCAGCAGTGCATCCAGTAGTTCGCCTTCTTCGCGTTCGATGCGCTCGACCTCTGCTTTCACGCCCGGGCGCTTCAGAAGGGACTGTATGACTTCATCATGATTCTTCATGTCTGACTTCCTTCATTCTGGCGATTGCGACGTCAAGCTCTCGTGCAGGAATGCGATCGGTCTTTTTGACGAAGCTGTGAAGCATCACGATTTGTCTGCCCACCTGCATGCAAAAAAATACGCGGGCGATTCCTTCTGCTCCCTTGAGACGCAATTCAAGCAGACCTTGACCGATCGATTTGGTGTGGGGCTCACCCAGATTGGGGCCGACGGCCTCCATACGCCTTGTGAGCACCACATATCGTGCAGCCAGGGTGGTCGGCAGGCTGAGGATGTCGTCCTGAACAGTCTGGCTGAAATAGCGAATCCGATAACTCACCGCACGAGCATAACAAAAATGTTAATGATCGTGGATGGCTGGATGCTCGTAAATCACTGCATACAGGCGTCCATCAAGGGCTTGCGCCCTGCGTTACGCGGTCACGACAGGCGCGTGCCGCGCTCAGGCCCCCATGATGGGAATGCGCCGCACATGACTGCCGCTTTCCCGCGGGATATGAATGCGCAGCACGCCCTGGTCCATCGCGGCCGAGATGCCTTGCGGATCGAGTTCACGGCTGAGCGCGAAGCTGCGCCGATAGCGGCCTGGCGGTAGTTCACTGGAGCCCGCACTCCCCGGGTGTGTCGCGAGTTCGCCTTCGATGATCAGCTGGTCGGCTTCGGTGCGCAAGGCCATGCGCTCGAGCGGAACGCCCGGAATATCGGCAATCACCACGATGCCGGTTTCGTCTTCGATGATGTCGACGGGTGGGCGCAACCAGGGGCCCAGTGCGCCGAATCGCCCTGACAGGCCTTGAGGGTCGCGCACGCGGCGCAGGTCGGATGGGCTCGACTGCACCTGCAGGCCATTCTCCGGGAGGGGCGGTGTCATTGCAGTCCTCCTGCGCTCTTGATGCGAGGATCTGCCAGCGAATGACCCGCCGAAGGCGCCAGGGTTGTCGCAAAGTCTGCCTGCCCGAGCGTCTCGCCCATCATGGCCTGCGTGTTCTCGCCATAGCCTCGCGAGGGATCCTGGATTGCGATGGGTCGGGCGAGCACGGGCTGCAGCCGCGGGACGGTGATGGTCAGTACACCCAGCGCATAGCGAGCCTCAATGGCTTGTGCATCGATGTCGTGTGGCAGTCCGATGACGCGCCTGAACCGACCACTGAAGCGCTCCGAAGCGTGCACCGTAGCTCCATCATCCGACTCGGGCAGCTGACTCTCCCGCTCTCCTGTGAGGACCAGCACATCGCCCTCGAGACTCAGGCCCAGATCATCGATCGACAGCCCGGGCATGAAGGCTTCAACTTCGATGGCCAACGGGGATGTGCGCAGATTGAGCGCTGGAAAGCGCGCACCGCGGTTGTCGCGAATGCCGGGTGCCAGGGCCAGTGCCGGACTGTGCAGCATTGCGGCGCCACCCGCAGCAGGCTCAGCGGTTGTTGCGGCCAGGGCAGGCCCGAAGTAGCCCCTCTCGGGGTGGCCGGGCCCATCGAGCGAGCCGGCCATCGGATCGTCGGGAGCACCGGCCTCGGCAGCCTCGCGCTGCAGTCGGCCGAGTTCGGCCAGGATGTCCTGGGGAAAGACACTTCGCAACATGATTGACCTCGCTTTGAAGTTGGCGCGCGGTTCATCCTGACCCACCATGCTGCTGAACACGGCACGCAGAGGAGCAGGCAGTGTGCGTCAGGCCTGCCTGCCCGGGGCTCTGCATGAGCACGTTGCGACAGATCGGAGGGTCAGGGCGGGGTGGGGTCTGACCCAGGGGTCTTTGCTTGACAGGGTTGGTCCCCACTCTAGATGATCCGCTGCCGT
>JBKCEY010000220.1:0-26246 GCA_046304115.1 Burkholderiales bacterium
CTGTATGCGCTGGTCAGCCAGCCCGCAGCCCAACTCGAGGCGGACTGGCAGTCGCTACCGGCCGATCAGCAACCGACTGAACTGACCCTTCATGTGCTTCAGCAGGAATCGGGCGGTTCTTTCGACTTGTGGATCGACAACGCCTTGCTCGGGCGGATCGAGACATCGGGCCCGCGGAAGGTCGTCGCCGTGAAGGTCATTTCGCGGGCTCCGATCGCCCGGCTGATGGTGAAGCCCAGTGGAGATGCGCCGGTCAAACTCCTGGGCCTGTATGCCGATACGGCGAGGGGTGCAGTGCTCGACAATTTCGGAATCGCCGGCGCGTCGGGCGCTTTCTGGCTGCATGTGCCCGCGGAGCTTCTGAAGCAGTCGCAAGCGCTGCGGCCCTACGATCTCATCATGCTGGCCTCCGGCACCAACGATGTGACCGGTCCTCAGTGGGATCCCGCGGGGTATCGCGCCAAGTTCGAGCAGACCCTGAAGGTCGTCCGTCAGATCCACCCCGAGGCGGCCTGCGTTCTGATCACCCCGGGCGATCGGGTCACCAGCCAGGTCGTGCGCAAGACCATCCGCAAGGGCAACCGCAACCAGGTCGTTCGGCAGGTGGTCTACGACCTGCGCACCTTCCCCGAACGGCATGCCCAGGCTGCCCAGATTCAGGCCGAACTCGGCGCCGCGCAGGGCTGCCTGACCTGGGACATGTCGCTGGCCATGCGCCAGCGGGGCGGGGCCTGGGCCATGATGAAGGCCAGCCCGCCCCTGATGGCTTCTGATCTGATCCACCTCACCCCGGTGGGCTATCGCGAGATGGGCCGCGAATTCGTGGAATGGCTCAGGCTGCCCGCGGCGCGCTGAAACCGCCTGCCCCATGACGCCTGAGGGCAGGCCGGATAAGATGGGGGCAGAACGCATCAAGCCGAGACGCATCAAGCCGAGAATCAGCCCGATCCGGTAATGCCACACCATCCAGGAGATCGACCCATGGCCCGCTACGACCTCATCATCCGCAACGGCACCGTTCATGATGGACTGGGCAGTGCCCCCCGCCAGGCCGATATCGCCATCAAAGACGGCCGTATTGCAGCCGTAGGGTCTATCCAGGGCGATGCCGCTCAGACGCTTGACGCCAGCGGCCTGCTCGTGACCCCGGGCTTCGTGGACGTTCATACCCACTACGACGGCCAGAGCACCTGGGAGCACCGCCTGGCACCCTCATGCTTTCATGGTGTCACCTCGGTCGTGATGGGCAATTGCGGCGTGGGCTTTGCGCCCTGCAAGCCGGATCAGCGCGACATGCTGGTCAAGGTCATGGAAGGTGTGGAAGATGTCCCAGAGGTTGTCATGACCGAAGGACTGCCCTGGAACTGGGAGACCTTTCCGCAATACCTCGATGCGCTGGACCAGCGCAGCTATGACATGGACATCGCGGCGCAACTGCCACATTCGGCCCTGCGGGTCTATGTGATGGGCGAGCGGGCCGCGACCCATGAGCCGCCCACCGAACACGACCTGCAACGCATGCGCGAACTGACGCGCGAGGCCATCGAAGCCGGAGCGCTGGGCGTGACCACCTCACGCAACATGCTCCATCGCACCAAGGCGGGCGAGCTGGCCCCCAGCCTGTTCTCTGAAGAAGCCGAGCTTGGCGCGCTGGCGCAAGGCCTGAAAGATGCCGGCAAGGGCGTCATGCAGATCATCCCTGCGCCCATGGGCGATGCCGAGTCTGAATTCGCCCTCATGCGCCGTCTGGCCGAGCACAGTGGCAGGCCGCTGTCCTACTCCCTGATCCAGATGCCGGCAGGCGACCCGCAAGCCTGGAAGAAGTCGCTCAACGCGCTGGCCCAGGCCGCCAGCGACGGCCTTGAGATGCGCGCTCAGGTGGCCCCCCGACCCGTGGGCATGTTCTACGGCCTTGACCTGAGCTTCCATCCCTTTGCCTATCACCCGAGCTACAAGGCCATGCGCGATCTGCCTCTGGCCGAGCGGGTCAGCCGCATGCAGGATCCGCATGTGCGCGCGCAGTTGCTGTCCGAGCAGGCCGAAGACACCAACCCGGTCAATCTCAAGACCGTCAAGGCCTTCCAGTTTGCCTATGCCTGGCACAACGAGCCCAACTACGAGCCCAAGCCCGAGCAGCGCATGGACCGGCTCGCCGAGGCCGCGGGTCTGTCGATCGAGGAATACGCCTACGATCTGCTGACCACCAACGGAGGAACCGGCATCTTCTATCTGCCTGGCGCCAACTACCGTGACGGTAACCTCAAGGCGGTCCGCGAGATGCTGGGCCATCCTCAGTCGGTGGTGGGTCTGGCCGATGGCGGCGCGCACTACGGCATGATCTGCGATGCCAGCTTCCCCACCTTCTTTCTCACCCGCTGGGCGCGCGATGCAGCACCGGCAGACCGGATTGATCTGCCGAAGGCGATTGCCGCCCTCACCAGCGAACCGGCCCAGCTCGCAGGTTTGCTCGATCGCGGTCGCATCGCGGTCGGCCTGAAAGCCGACCTCAACCTGATCGACTTCGATCGACTGAAAGTGAACGTGCCCACTGTGGCCCATGACCTGCCCGCGGGCGGCAGGCGCTTGAGCCAGACCGCTGAAGGCTATGTGGCCACCATCGTCTCGGGTGAGATCACCTACCAGAACGGACAGCCCACGGGCGCCCTGCCCGGCAAGCTCGTCCGTGGACCGCAGTCGGTTCCGGCGCCCGCATCCGCGCTGGCCGCCTGACAGGTTTTTGCGGGTGCGCGCCCATATCGTTCTGGCTCATCCGGAGCCCACGTCCTACAACGCGCACCTCGCTCGCACCGCGCAGTCGGCACTGCAAGCCCGGGGCTGGACCACCAGCCTCACCGACCTGTATGCCCAGCACTTCGATCCCTGCGAGGCTGCAGGGCATTACGAAGCCCCGCTCAACCCGCAACGCTTTGATGCACAGGCCGAGCAGGCCCATGCATCAGAGCAGCGCGCGCTGCCTGAGGTCGTCCGTCAGGAAATCGCAAATCTCGACGCAGCCGATCTGCTGATCCTGCAGTTTCCGCTGTGGTGGCACATGCCACCGGCCATGCTCAAGGGATGGTTTGACCGGGTGTTTGTTTTCGGCGAGGTCTACAAGAGCAGGCAGCGCTTCGAGTCGGGCCGATTCACGGGCAAGCGTGCCCTGCTTTCGGTCACTGTGGGGACCGGTGAAGCCACCTACGGACATGATGGTCGCAGCGGCGACATCGATCTGATGCTCTGGCCCATCAACTTTTCACTGGCCTATGTGGGCTTTACCGTGCTGCAGCACTTTGTGGGCTACGGCGTGGAGGGCACCCTGCGCTATTCCGATCCGGCAGCGATCGAGGCGCGCTTGGCCCGCATCCCCCAGGATTGGGCTCAATGCCTGGCCACGGTGCAGACGCGGCCGGTGATCCCCTTCAATCGCATGGCCGACTGGGGTGCGGATGGAAGGATCAAACCTGAAGCCCCGGTGTACTCGCCCTACATCCGCCGGCTGAAGGACCTTCCCCTGGAATGATCCTCGCAGATCGGCATGCATCAACCCGAATCAAACTCCCGGCCCTCGCTGTACTACCGCTATCAGGTTCATGAGCCCTGGGTGCCACC
The DNA here is from genome assembly GCA_046304115.1 of Burkholderiales bacterium. Lineage (GTDB taxonomy): Bacteria > Pseudomonadota > Gammaproteobacteria > Burkholderiales > Burkholderiaceae_E > UBA4615. The sequence goes on from JBKCEY010000220.1 coordinate 3,610, forward strand.
CTCGGTCGCCGATCGGGCCCCTGATTCCGCTACTGATTCCGCTACTGATTCGGCCACTCGTACAGCCAGACCTTGCGTCCCGCGCATTCCTGTTCTGATTGTCGGCGCGGGGCCGGCGGGCCTGGTCACGGCGCTGATGCTGGCCCATCAAGGCGTGGCCAGCGTTGTGCTCAGCGAAGACCTGCAGGTCTCGGCGGGCAGTCGGGCCATCGTGTTTACCCGTCGCACGATGGAAATCCTCCATCAATTGGGCGTGGCCCAACGCATGCTGGAGCGGGGTTTACCCTGGCGCTTTGGCAGTTCGTTCTACCGGGGTCAGGAAGTCTTCCGGATGCAGGCACCGCACCCCGAAGACGACCGCCATGGGCCCATGCTCAACCTGCAGCAGCAGTATCTTGAGCAATACCTGCTTGAGGCCTGTGCCGAACAACCGCTCATCAGCGTTCGATGGGGCAACCGCTGGATGTCACTCGAGCAGGATGCCCATCAGGTTCACGCACTGATCGACACGCCCAACGGGCCCTACACGCAACCCTGCGACTGGCTGGTTGCGGCCGATGGCGGCCGATCGGCCATTCGCGCCGCCCTGGGTTTGCGCATGGAAGGCGCGTCCTATGAAGGGCTCTTCGTGATTGCCGACATCAGAGTCGACCTGCCCTACCCGACGGAACGGCGCGCCTACTTTGATCCTCCCTGGAATCCGGGCAACACCATCCTCATGCATCGCGAGCCCGAGGGCATCTGGCGTATCGACTATCAGCTGCCCGCAGGCGAATCCCCCGAGCAGGCACTGCGGCCCGAGGCCCTGCGGCAACGCATCGATGCCCAGCTTGAGATGATCGGCCACGCAGGCACGCCCTGGCAGCTTGACTGGAGCTCGGTCTATTCGGCCCGCACGCTGACGCTGCCCGCCTATCTGCACGGTCGGGTGCTCTTCGCAGGAGATGCCGCGCATCTGCTGCCGATCTTTGGCGTGCGCGGGGCCAACACTGCATTTCAGGACGCCCAGGCCCTGGGCTGGCAACTGGGTCTCGTTTGCAAGGGCCTGGCCTCGCCTTCGCTGCTTGAGAACTACAGCGAAGAGCGGGTCGGTGCCGCTCGCGAGATCATTGAAGAAGCTGGCAAGAGCACCCGGTTCATGACCCCGCCCAGCCGCGGGTTCAAACTCCTGCGCGATGCGGTGCTCTCGCTGTCGCTCACCCAGGAGTTCGTGCGCCCGCTCTATCACTGGCGGACCTCCCGGCCGCATGAATACCCGCACTCGCGGCTGAATACGGTCGATGACAATCGACCCGACCCAGGCTGTCCCGACGCGCCCTCGGCCGGCTCAGAGCCCTGCTTTGATCCTCATGCCGGTCTTCGCCCGGGCGCACCACCCCGTGACGTGCGTCTCGCTGCGGGCCGGCATGTGCTGGACCATACCGGCACCGGTTTTTGTCTGCTGGTCGCGGGCTCGCTCGATGAAGCACCCGCGCTGGACGCCGAGTCGCTCAGCATCCTGCACGCCTGGCGCGCGCGCGGCCTCAAGCTTCGGGTGCTCGCCATCGACGCCCGTGCGCAGTCCGAAGCGGCCTCAGGCCAAGCAGAATCGGCACCTGTCCCCCGCCAAGGCGCTGCGGCTGCCGCTGTGGTTGGGGCCGATCTCACCCTGCGCGATCCCGAAGGTCGGGTTGCCCGCGTCTGGGGATTGCCGCACTCGGGGGCCTGCGTGCTGCTGCGCCCCGATCAGCATGTGGTCGCTCGCTGGATGGGCAACCCATCGGGCCGGCTCCATGCAGCCCTGTGCCGGGCGACCCAATGTCTGAGCTCTGTGTCGAACGACCTGCACTGACCTCAAAGCGTCAGAACCCTTCCTGCCAAGAGCACTGCCATGCTGCCCCTGCCTGACCTTGAATCCACCTATGATCAACTGGCGCAGGCCATCGACCAGGCAGCCGAGGGCTCCGAACTCTTTCTGGTCAAGCTGGTGCTCCTCCAGGCCAACGCCGCCAACGATCCTGCACAATTCACCGAATTGATCGCACAGGCCCTGCGCGACCTCTGAACGGGAGTTGCTCTCATGAATCTTCAGCGCATGCACCATGTGGCCTATCGCTGCAAGGATGCCCATCAGACCGTGACCTGGTACCAGAAGCATCTGGGCATGGATTTTGTGCTGGCGATTGCCGAAAACCAGGTGCCTTCCACCAAGGCGCCCGACCCCTACATGCATGTGTTTCTCGATGCCGGTGGCGGCAACGTGCTGGCGTTTTTCGAGTTGCCCAATTCACCCGAAATGGGCCGCGACGAGAACACGCCGGGCTGGGTACAGCACATCGCTTTCAAGGTGGGCAGCTATCAGGAGCTGGTCGATGCCAAAGCAAGGCTTCAGGCGTCTGGAATCGATGTGATCGGCCCGACCAATCACACCATCTTCAAGAGCATCTATTTTTTCGATCCCAATGGGCATCGGCTCGAGCTGGCCTGGGACTGCGGCACGCCCGAGATGCATGCCAAGCTCGATGCCGTGAAGTGGGACATGCTCGAAGAATGGCGCCGCACCCGTCGAGCTCCCGAGCATGCCGCCTGGATGCATGACGGGTCGATCGATATCAAGGGCTGACGGAATCGCCGCGATCGAGCGCCTCAATCTCACGCAAACACTCTATGAAAACCTATCGCATCGCAAGCATTCCTGGAGATGGCATCGGCAAGGAAGTGATCCCTGCAGGCCAGCGGGTCATGCAGGTATTGGCCGAATCCACAGGGCGATTTGCCTTCGAGTTCGAGACCTTTGACTGGGGCGGTGACTACTACCGGGCCCATGGCTGCATGATGCCGGCCGATGGCCTGCAGCGGCTCAAGGACAAGGATGCGATCCTGTTCGGATCGGCGGGTGATCCGCACATTCCTGACCACATCACGCTCTGGGGCCTGCGCCTGAAGATCTGTCAGGGCTTTGATCAATACGCCAATGTGCGGCCGACCCGCATCCTGCCGGGCATCGATGCGCCGCTCAAGCGTTGTACCCCCAAAGACCTGGACTGGGTCATCGTGCGCGAAAACTCCGAGGGTGAATATGCCGGCGTCGGGGGCCGTGCCCACCAGGGCCATCCGATCGAGGTGGCGACCGATGTCTCGATCATGACCCGGGTGGGTGTGGAGCGCATCCTGCGTTACGCCTTCGCGCTGGCACAGTCGCGGCCCCGCAAGCTGCTCACGGTGGTCACCAAGAGCAATGCTCAGCGTCATGCCATGGTGATGTGGGACGAAATCGCCCAGCAGGTTTCAGCCGAGTTTGCGGATGTGCGCTGGGACAAGGAACTGGTCGATGCAGCCACCGCGCGCATGGTCAACCGACCGGCCTCGCTGGATACGATCGTGGCCACCAACCTGCATGCCGACATCCTGAGCGATCTGGCGGCTGCTCTGGCCGGAAGCCTGGGTATCGCGCCCACCGGCAACATCGATCCCCAGCGCCGCTATCCCTCCATGTTCGAGCCGATTCATGGCTCGGCTTTCGACATCATGGGCCAGGGTCTGGCCAATCCGGTCGGCACGTTCTGGTCGGTGGTGATGCTGCTCGAGCATGTGGGCGAGCCGGCCGCTGCTGCGCAGCTGATGCAGGCGATTGAATCCGTCACCGCCAATCCTGCACTGCACACCCGGGATCTGGGCGGACAGGCCACCACGCAGCAGGTGACAGATGCGGTCTGTGCGCACCTGCGCGCCGATCGATGATCCCTGGCAGACTCCCCGCAGGCCATCTTGATTCAGCATGGCTTCACAACACCACTCAATCGTATTGAAGCAGGAGACACCATGCAGCCGATGCGTATCCTCACCCTGAGCCTGACCCTGCTTGCGGCCGGTTTTGCTGCCCCTGCCGGCGCGCAATCGCTCTGCCCAGACCGGAATCTGCAGTACTGGCAGGCGTTTCCGCCTGGAGGTGAGTCCGACCAGTCGGCGCGCCACCAGCAAACCGTGCTCAAGAAGCAATGCCCGGCCATCGAAACCGTGGTGCAGTACAAGGCCGGCGCGGGCGGTGCCCTGATGTGGTCGCAAATCAACCAGCTCAAGGCCGATGGCGTGACCGTGGTCGGCATCAATCTGCCCCACATCGTGTTTCAGCCCATCGAGGGTCAGGTCCAGTACAAGACCGAAGACATCACTCCGGTGTTCTGGTTCCACTACACGCCCGACATCCTCGTGGTGCCGTCTGCATCGTCGATCAAGACCTTTGCCGAATTCATCGCTGCAGCCAAAAAGGATCCCGGCAAGATGTCCCTCGGTGGTTCGGGCCTGAACTCGGCCAACCATGCGGCCCATGAGCGGATGAACGCGGCTTTCGGCGTCAAGACCATCTATGTGCCGTTCAAGGGCACCGGAGACATGGCCACAGCTGTCCTGGGAAGCCAGGTTGATGGCGCCATGACCTACACCCCCTTTGCGATCAACAACAAGGCCCGGCTTCGGGCTCTGGCCGTCGCGATGGACAAGCGCCATCCCCTGCTGCCCGATGTACCCACCTTCAAGGAGCTCGGCGTCAACTGGATCGACGGCGCCTACCGGGGAATCGGCGTTCCCAAGGGCACCTCGCCCGAGGCCCGGCGCCGCATCTCGGAACTCTTCATGCAGCTCAACACTGATTCCGATATGAAGGAGCTGGCCGCCAAAAGTGGCTTTGAGCTCGTGAATGTGGGCGTCGACCAGATGGATGCCTTCATGAAGGAGCGCATCGAGCTTTACACCAAAGGCGCAGCCCTGCTCGGTCTGGGCAAGAAGGAGGGGGAATTGGCCGAAAAGGAGCGTTGTGGGGGCGCTCTGGGGGGCGTTGGGGCAGAGCGCCCGCATTAATCGACCGGACCCGGCCCTGCCCGTGGGACAATCGGGGGATATGACAACCCCCTCCTCCTTCGCCGAACTCGGCCTGCCCCCCACCCTGCTCCAGGCCATCGCACAAGTCGGTTACGAAGCGCCTTCGCCGAGTCAGGCGATGGCCATCCCACCGCTGCGTCAGGGCCGTGACCTGCTCGGCCAGGCGCAGACAGGCACCGGCAAGACCGCCGCCTTTGCGCTTCCCATCCTCGCCCGACTCGAACCCGCCGCGGGAGCTCCCCAGGCGTTGGTGCTCACGCCCACCCGTGAACTCGCGATTCAGGTCGCTGAGGCCTTCCAGCGCTATGCGCATGCGATCCCGGGGTTTCATGTGCTGCCCATCTATGGTGGCCAGGGCTATGGCACGCAACTGTCGGCCCTGCGCCGAGGCCTGCATGTGATCGTTGGCACCCCGGGGCGCATCATCGATCACCTCGACAAGGGCTCGCTCGACCTGTCGTCCCTGCGAACGCTGGTCCTTGATGAAGCCGATGAGATGCTGCGCATGGGGTTCGTGGACGAGGTCGAACGCATCCTGAGCGCCACGCCTGCCGGGCGCCAGACGGCGCTGTTCTCGGCGACCATGCCGACCGAAATTCGCCGCATCGCCAAGACCCATCTGCGCGAGCCCGCCGAGATCACGATCACCGCAAAGACTGCCACCGCCACCAACATCCGGCAACGGCACTGGCTGGTGAGCGGCATGCACAAGCTCGATGCGCTCACCCGCATCCTGGAGGTCGAGGCCTTTGAGGCCATGATCGTCTTCACACGGACCAAGCTCGAGACCGAAGAGCTCGCTGAAAAGCTCCAGGCACGCGGTTTTCCGGCCGCTGCCATCAATGGCGACATGGTGCAGCAGCAACGCGAACGCACCATCGCGCAGCTGCGCGAAGGCGAAATCAACATCCTGGTGGCCACTGATGTCGCAGCCCGCGGACTCGATGTCGAGCGGCTCAGCCATGTCATCAACTACGACCTGCCGAGCGACGCCGAGACCTACACCCATCGCATTGGCCGCACGGGGCGAGCGGGCCGCAGTGGTGAGGCCATTCTGTTTGTCACGCCCCGCGAGCGCGGTCTGCTCAAGGCCATCGAGCGCTCCACGCGCCAGCCGATTGCACCCCTGGAATTGCCCACCATTCGGGCCGTCAATGCGGTGCGCATCGCCCGCTTCAAGGACCGCATCACCGAAACACTCGATGCGGGCGGACTTGAAGCCTTTGCCAGCATCGTGAGCGAGTACGAGCAGGAGCACGGCGTGGCTGCCATTGACATTGCAGCGGCGCTGGCTCGCATGTCACGCGGCGGATTGCCCTTGCTGCTCGCCAAGGGCCAGGATGCGGCCGAAGCCGCGGCAGCGTCCTCAGACCGGGCCTCCGAGAGAGCCTCGGACAGGGCCATGGATCGGGGCTCGGAGCGGGCCTCGGAACGTACCAGTCATCGCGCCAGTCCTCGTACCTTCAGCGCGCCGGACGAGAGCCGTGCCCGCACCGTCAGCACAGACAACCCGAGCGAGAGTCGCCCTGGCCCGAAGGCTGCGCGCGCACCGCGCGAGTCCGAAGCCTCACGGCCCTGGGACACCTCGGCAAAAGCCCCCCGATCAGGCCCTGGTTCAACGGGCTTTCAGACCTTCCGGGTGGAGGTCGGCGAGGCCCATGGCGCCAAGCCAGGCAACCTGATGGGTGCCATCGCCAACGAAGCCGGCCTGGAGGCCCGTCAGATCGGTCGGATCCGGGTCCTGGAGCAGCACAGCCTGGTGGAGCTTCCTGAAGCCCTTCCCGCCCGCATCATCAAGCACCTGAGCAAGGTCCGGGTCGCCGGGCAGATGCTGCGCATTCACCTCACCGAGGCGATGCCACAGCGCGGCCCCCGGGCTTTGGCGAGCGAGCCTGGCGCGTGGGCCGAGCGGCCCGCCAGGCCAAAAACATCGCCACCATCGACATCAGCAGCATCAGAGCGGCCAGCACGAAAGACAGCTCCGTCTCGCGGGTCTCGAGTGCCAGGCGCCCCTGGAGCGCCCGGTAAACCGCATTCAGATCCGTCGCCGTGGCCGCGTAAAAATACTCGCCCTCGGTGATTCGGGCGACCGCCTTGAGGGCTTCTTCGTCGACCTTCACGAAAAACGAATACCCCTCATAGCCAGGGATCGTGCCGTTCGGGGTACCGAATCCAACGGTGTACACCCGGATCCCCAGATCGGCGGCGCGCTGAGCAATCGCAACCGGATCAGGGCCTGTGGTGCGTCGGCCGTCCGAGAGCAGCACGATGGCGCCACCGCCATCGCTGCCTGGGGCTCGCGGCTCGGGCCAGGTCAGCGCCGACGGGTTGTACAGGGCCTGCTCCACGTCGATTGCCAGATCCGGGCGCAAAAGACTGAGCGCAAGCAGCAAACCACTGCCGGTGGCCGTTGCGCGCTGCAACTCGAACCTATCCACGGCCTGCAGCAGGGCCTCTCTCGACTCGGTGATGCCCTGCGCCACCTGGGCCGTGCCCGCAAAAGTGACCAAGCCAGCCCGCACATCGCGCGGCAGTTGCGCGATGAACTCACGCAGCGCAGCCTGTGCTGCTTCGATGCGACTGGGTTCGACATCACGCGCGAGCATGCTGCGAGAGACATCCATCGCCAGCACCAGGCGTCGCTGGTCGGTGGGTAGCGTGATCGTGGCACTCGGACGGGCAAGGGCCAGCAGGCCAAGCAGCAAGGCCAGGCCGAGAAGACCCGCCGGAAGGTGTCGCTTCCAGGATCCGCCGGGTGCTGCGGCACGGCGCAGCACCCGTACCGTGGAGAACACCACCACCTGGCGTTTGCGACGCCGCCAGGCCCAGACATAGGCGCCCACGGCCAGAGGCAGAAGCAACAAGGACCACAGCAGTTCAGGAGCCAGCCAGCGCATGGCGACCTCCAATTGGGAAAAGCGCGCGCTCAGACCGATGACAAGCGCTCGCGTAGACCTGCATCCTGCCATCAAGTGAGTTCGCTTTCATGCCAAGATGCGACCCATCCCATCCCACGCGCATCGCCTGCTCACAAGATGCCCCTGCCTGCACCGGTTCGATTGCGCTTCGATGCCCTGCGCCGGCGGCTGAGGAGGCTGCAAGGTGCATTGTCACGCCCCGCGGGGCAGATCCTGCTTGCCGCTGGGGCCGGGGCGCTGGTGAGCTGGATCGGCCTCATGCTCTGGTGGCAATCGGGCCAGGGCCCTCAGGCCGTGCTGCCTGCCGCGGTGCGCCCCCAGACCAATCCCAAAACCGGCCGTGTGCAAAAACCCCTGAGCTTTGCCAATCAGGAGGCCTTCGATCGCACGCTCGCCCGCAGCCTCGAATCGATTGATCTGCCCTCGATGGCCCAGCGCGCAGCCCTGCAGATCCTGCCTTCGGTGGTGCATTTGCGCATTGAGGCCGAAGCTGGCCCCGGCAAGACCGCCTCCCGGGAAATCAGCAGTGGCTCCGGGGTGGTCATCAAGGACGATGGCACGGTGCTCACCAATTTTCATGTGGTGGCCGATGCGAAACACCCCGCCCGGCTTGTTCTGACTTTTGCCGATGGCACCGAATCCGTCGGGCAGGTGCTGCAGGTCTTTCCGGACAAGGATCTGGCAATCGTCAAGCCGCAAAGCATTCCCGATGACCTGCAACCCGCCACCCTCTCGGGCAGTGGCAGCCTCGTGCCCGGGGACACGGTCGTGGCCGTGGGCTTTCCGTTTGGCATCGGCCCCTCGGTCACAGCCGGTGTGGTGTCCGGTCTGAACCGCGTTTTTGTCGACCCCGACACCGGCCATCGCCTGGGCGGGCTCATTCAGTTTGATGCGGCTGCCAACCCGGGCAGCTCGGGCGGGCCGCTGGTCAACCGACAGGGCGAAGTGGTTGGCATCGTGACCGCGATCTACAGCCCCTCCAAAGCCCGCACCTTCGTTGGCATCGGCTTTGCAACCACCATGGACAGTGCGGGCTCCGCGCTGGGCGTACCCCCGTTCTGAAGCGCAGGAGACCTTCAATGCATCCTCAAACGCCACCGGATCCCCGTCTGATCGAGTCGATCACCCATCTGTCGCAACAGATGGAGCGTGCCTTGTTCGAGGTCAAGCGCCTCATCGTCGGCCAGGACGCCTTTCTGGAGCGGGTGCTGATCGCGCTGCTGGCTCAGGGGCACCTGCTGGTCGAAGGCATGCCCGGTCTGGCCAAGACCCTCACCATCAACACCCTGTCGCGCGTGCTTCAGGGACAGTTCAAACGCATCCAGTTCACCCCCGATCTGCTGCCGGCCGATCTCATCGGCTCGCGGGTCTTTGACCCGCGCACGGCCGAATTTCAGACCCTGCTCGGACCGGTCTTTGCGAACCTGCTGCTGGCCGATGAAATCAACCGTGCACCCGCCAAAGTGCAAAGTGCATTGCTCGAAGCCATGCAGGAGCGTCAGGTCACGATTGCGGGCATCTCGCACCGTCTGCCTCATCCCTTTCTGGTCATGGCCACCCAGAATCCGATCGAGACCGAAGGCACCTACCCGCTGCCCGAGGCCCAGGTCGATCGCTTCATGATGAAACTCGTCGTCGACTATCCGACGCAAGACGAGGAGTTCGTGGTGGTCGAGCGGGTGATCGGACCTGCGATCGATGTGCAGCCGGTCATCAGCATTGAGGATCTCGCCCGGATGCAGACTCACTGCCGGGCCATCTATGTGGATCCTGCCCTCATCCGCTATGCCGTGAAGCTGACCGCAGCCTCGAGGCGGCCTGCGGAGTTTGGCAAGGCGGATCTTGCCCCGTTGCTGCTGCATGGCGCCTCGCCCCGGGCCAGCATCGCGCTCATCGAAGGTGCTCGTGCGCTGGCTGCGCTGCGCGGGCGCAGCTATGTGCTGGCCGAAGACATCGGTGCGATCGCGGCCGATGTCCTGCGTCATCGCATCACCCCGAGTGATGAGGCCATCGCGACCGAGGTCAGCACTGAATCCATCGTGACCGAGCTGATTGCATCAGTCCCGGTCCCGGCCATGCCGCTGGCCTGACCCATGCAGGCGCGACATCTGCGCTGGCGCCTGTTGCGGCGCATGCCAGGCCTGGCCCAGGGAGAGTTCCTGAGCCTCGCGCGAGGCTCGGGCTTTGATCTGGTTCATCTGTCTCCCTATCAGGCTGGCGATGATGTACGACGCATCGACTGGAATGCCAGCGCGCGCAGTGGCGAGTTGCAGGTGCGTCAACTTCAGGAAGACCGCGATCTGTCCTGTTGGCTGATTGCCGACCTGAGCGCTTCGCAGGCAGCCGGTCTGGGATCGGTTACAAAGCGAGACCAGCTCGTGCAGACGGCCGCCATCGTCATTGAGAGCATCGGCCAGCGCGGCAATCGCCTGGGCCTGTGGATCGATGATGGTCAGGCCCGTCCCTGTTCGCTGGTGCCTGCGCGATCCGGGCGAGCGCACCAACTCAAGCTGATCGAACGGCTGCAAACGCATCGCCCACCTCAGTCCGTGCAACCCAGCCATCTGGGGAGACTCTTCAGTCAGGTCTCCTCGCATCTGAAGCGGCGCAGCCTGGTGATTGTGCTGTCGGATTTTCTATCGTGCGAGCCAACTCCAGAAACCTGGCGTCCAGCCCTTGCTGCGCTGGCACGGCGCCATGATGTGATTGCCGTACATCTCGAAGACCCCAGCGAATGGGCCTTGCCCGCCAGCGGTCACTTCATGGTCGAAGACGCCGAGACCGGCGAACAGGTCTGGGTTGATGGCGATGATGAGGCCTTTCGACAGCGCTACGAGCAGGCCCTTCAGGAAGAGCGCCTTGAGGTTCATCAGGCCCTGCAACGCTCCGGGGCCCGTCTGCTCACACTGCATCCCGAACAGGACGCCCTGCGGATGCTCGCCCAATGGCTACGACGGCCCGTACGACGCAGACTGTCCTGAACGGCTTGTGAACACTTTGATCCATGCCTGAACGTCCATGCCCGATCTAGCCCACCTGGCTCTGCAGTGGCCGCTCGCCCTGGTGCTGCTGGTCATTCCGGCGGCGCTGCTGGTGCGCTCGGCGCTGCGCTGGCCACGCGTGAGCACTGCGCCCGGCAGCGATGCTCGGGCGCAGGCACTACGCCCACCAGACGGTTGGCCCGAGCGTGTTGCGCTGTTGCTGATGGTGGCAGGACTTGCCGTGCTGATCCTTGCGCTGGCGCGGCCGCGTGCGCCGATCTGGATGCCTGCAGCGATCGATCGCGTGATCATCGCGATCGACGCCTCGGGCAGCATGCGCGCCGACGATGTCAGCCCAAGCCGGATCGAGGTCGCCCGTCAGACCACACGCCGTCTGATCGATGCCATGCCGGCCAGTGCTCAGATCGGGTTGGTGAGTCTGGCCGCCAATGCTGCAGTCGTGCAGGCCTCGACCCGTGATCGCGAGGCTCTGCGCAGCGCACTCGATCGGCTGTCACTGCAGCCCGGCAGTGCCCTGGGCAGTGGCGTGGCCGTCGGGCTGGCCGAATTGTTGCCCGAAGCCAGGATCGACGTCGAAGCCCTGGTGGGCGGTGTCTCAAGGCGAAGCGGGTCTGCTGCGCAGGCGGGCGCATCGGGCAGCCCGCCCGGCGCCTCTGCAGGCGCCGCGCGCGACGGTGCACGCAAGGAGCCTTTCGAGCGACCCGACCCTCCCATCGATCCTGGCTCCCGCAAGGATGCGCTGCTGGTGGTTCTGGCGGATGGTGACAGCAACTTCGGGCCCGATCCGCGCAAAATCGCCGAGATCGCCCAACTTTGGGGGGTGAGGATCTACACCGTGGGGATTGGTACCGCTCAGGGCGTGGTCCTGCGCAGCGAAGGCGTCTCAGCCCGGGTTCGCCTGGAGGAAAAAACCCTGCGTGACATCGCACAGATCAGTGGCGGCGAATACTTTTCGATCAGCGACGCCGAGAACCTGTCGACAGTCTATGCATCGCTCAGCGGACGCATCGGCCTGCGTAAACGCCAGGAGGCCGAGATCACCGCCTGGGTTGCGGTGCTTGGCATGTTTCTGGTCGTGGCGGCTGCGCTCCTGGGCACGGCCCGCACCGGTCGGGTGTTCAGCGCCTGACAGGACCACCTTGCGGCCGAACGGCCGGTGGTCCTGTCCAAGGGCAGCAAGACCATCCCGATCGCTCAATCATCGGACCCTGTAGAAAAACGGGCGCCCCGATGAGCGCCCGTCTCGAAGGACCAACCGCAATTACGGTCGTGTCGGGGGAGCGTCGATACTCGACAGGCCTGCGGATGCAACGCCTGGAACCGTACAGACATCGAGCATGCTGTTCGAGCGCGCCGCCAGGATCGCCGGATTGCCCCGCAGAATTTCCTCGAAGGTGGCAATCGGTTTGGCACTGCCCGCCTTGCCAACCGCGGCCAGTGCAGCAACGCGTGTCTTGCCGGTCGCCGGATCATGACCATTGGGCAGACACAGCTCCGGATGATCGAAGGGCGCACCCTTGTAGGCAACACGCCAGTCGGTCAGGCCGGTCTCCATCATCTCGATCAGTGCTGACTCTTCCTGCGTGCCGAGTTCAAACTCTCTCATTCCGGCATCGAGGTTGTTGAAGTTGATCTGCGTGAAATGCCCTGCCGTCTTGTAGAACTCGAGTACCTGACGCAGATTCATCTTCGAGCCGTTGTGCATGAAAGGGCCGGTAAACTTCACATTGCGAAGCCCAGGCGACTTGAAGGATCCGTTGACCTGGAGCCGCTCGTTGGCCCGGACCGTGGTCAGACACTGGTTCAGACCGCCGGTGAGTGCAAGCGCGCAGCCCACCGTCGCTGGGAAGGCCTGTGGCGACAGATCCTGAGGCGACGTCGGTATCCTGACCCGGTTGAGCAACAGATCGGCGCTCGCCTGAGTCTTGCCGACATCATTCAATCCAGCACTGCCGCCATTGGCGATATTCAGGATCGAGCTGATTGAAATCGGCACACCGCCAATGGCATCCCCAATCGATCGATCGGCCGCTGTGGGGCGCACACCCAGGTTGTAAAAGCCAACGTCATAGACCGCCACCGCACCGCTGAAGATCTCCATGCGCTCCATCACCGCCCGTGCTTCAAGCTCCTTGCGCAACTGACCATTGGGAAGGGCAGGCAGTCGAGCACCAAATCGAGTGACCGTGGAGACCGTTGCGCCTGTGAACTCAGGATTGAAGTGACAGACCGAGCAATTGGTCGATCCCGAGAAAAACCGTCCCAGCCCCCGATTGACATTGAGCAGTGTGCGGATGGCTGCTTCGGCATTGGGAGACGCGCTACAGGCAGACGGGTTGGCACACCCCCCAATGGGAGAGCCAGGGGCCACCGGATTGGGTGCCGTTCCAGACTCCGCCCCGCTCACGGCGCCCGGATGGATGAACTTCGCGTAATGCGCCGCGCACAACCGTGTGGCTGCATCGATGCCGTTTGCGGAGTTGTTCTGCTGAGCCGCTGCGACGCAACCATCGAGGGCCATGCCGTTCACATCGATTCGCGCCCTTCCAGAGGCAATCGTGCCGGTGGCAACACCGCCTGCAATCAGGTCCACGATGGTCTGCGAGGTGGTGAGCGTCGCCTCATAGGCCTGTACCGCCAATCCAAAGAAGAGCGGGAAGTTGTATTGCATCAAGGTGTAGGTCGGGCACACACCCGATACCGCAGCCTCACGCAGGCCGGTGGCATTGACACATACCTCATTGCCATTGCCGTCGCCCCAATAGCGCTGATCAAAGACCTGACGAATCAGGGCTGAGTAGGAGGTGTTCAAACCACGACCCGATGCGTTGCGAACGCCCGCCAGAACCGAATCCGCCGGATCAACCGATTGCCCCGCAAGCGGCACGACGCCCGCGAGCGTCAGCTTCTTGCCAAGATCGGCGTTGGGCCGACCGGCATTGGTCATTTCAAAGTCGCTGCCAATAGGGCCGACCGCCTGGGACGCCAGCGAGGAGAACGGCAGATCGAGGCGCTGATCCGACAATGCGCCGTTCTGGAAGACTCTTACCCGCGCATCGGGATCGTTCACGCCCAGCGGATTGACGCCATTGAAGAACATGTTGGCCCGGCCATCCCAGAAGTTGCGCAGGTTGTAGACCGCATTCAGAACCGACGGCGAATTGCGCCCGGGCACCCGCCTGACGGTATTCGGAATACCAGCCGCAGGCGCCGAGAAGGTCGCGTTGAAGGCCCGGGCGTCATTGGCATCCAGAATCGCCCAGTCGACCCGCTGCGCCGATACCCCACGATGCTGGCCAGCACGCACGCCGTGCGAGGAGATCACGTCATCAATGTCACCTGCAGCCGTGGTGCCCAGGGCTCCTGGACTGCCATCGGCAGCATCCGGGGTGAACCCGGCAGCGAGCAAGGCCGTCTCACTGACCGCCAGTCCCTGATCGGGACGGCCATTCGCGGTCCCCAGAAAATGCGCCGGGCTGAGTGTGGCATTGAGGGCGGCCAGATCGGGCTGGTTGTTCAGGCCAGGATTGATCTGGTTGACGACCCGGTTGTCGGCCCCGGCATTGAAGTGGCATGAGGCGCAGGCCTGGATTCCATCGCCGCCCACCTGCATATCCCAGAACAGCGCCTTGCCCAGCACCTGGAGCGTTTCCTTCTGACCGACATTGGTGACTTTCGGCCAGCTTGCGCTGTTGGGGCCTGAGCCATCGAGCAGGCCCAGAGCATTGATGTCGGGCACACCGACCGCTCCGAGCGGCTCGATCGGCGCTCGGGGCAGTTGGGCGCCAAACCCAGTGCCATTTCGTGCTGCCTCCGACAGCTCGACGTTGGCCGAGGTGGGATCCGGACTGCTGGAGCCGCCACATGCCGACAGGATTGCTGCGGTCAGAATCGCTGCAATGGAACCACCCATCCGAAGACCCGGCACCATAATGGACATCCTTGTTGAAAAACGTCCGGATCACCGTGGCAAGATTCGTGCGCAAGGCCTGCACATCCCAACGATCGAGCATCAGGAGACCATCGAGTGAGCATCAAGGCACGCGCCTGCATCGTCGGCGCCTATGAGCACCCCACCCGGCTTGCGCCGGACAAGTCCGTGGCCCAACTCCATGCCGAAAGCGCTCTGGGCGCCTTGCAGGATGCGGGTCTGAGCCTGGCCGACGTTGACGGTTACTTCTGTGCGGGCGACGCGCCGGGCCTGAGTCCGCTCTACATGGCCGACTACCTCAACCTGAAACTCAAGTGGTATGACGGCACCGAATCCGGCGGATGCTCCTACCTCGCGCATATCGAACATGCCGCAGCGGCCATTGCTGCGGGCCACTGTTCGGTGGCGCTCATTACGCTGGCAGGTAAACCCCGCTCCAGTGGGCAGGCCACCGGCACGGCGTTTCGGGCGCCGCCGGTTGACCGGCCCGAGGCGGTCTGGGAGTCCAGCTTCAAATGGACCATCGGCGGCATCTACGGCATGATGATGCAGCGCCACATGCACGAGTACGGCACCACGCTCGAGCAGATCGCCTGGGTCAAGGTGGCCGCCTCGCAGCATGCCCAGCACAACCCCAACGCGCTGCTGCGCAAGCCCGTCACCGTCGAAGAGGTCATGGCCTCTCCGGTCATTTCCGACCCCATCCGCAGGCTCGACTGCTGCGTGATTACCGATGGCGGCGGCGCGCTGGTGCTCACCCGCCCCGAGATCGCACGCAGCCTCAAACGACCCATCGTCAAGGTCATCGGCTGCGGCCAGACCATGAACACCACGCAGGGTGGTTATCTCGATCTCACTCGCACCGGCGCGCAGCAGTCCGGGCCAGCCGCCTTTGCGGAGGCCGGCATCACGCCTGCCGACATCGACTATGCCTCGGTCTACGACAACTTCACCATCATGGTGATCGCCCAGCTCGAAGACCTGGGGTTTTGCGCCAAGGGCGAGGGTGGGCGCTTTGTGGCCGATGGCAATCTGATCTCGGGCGTGGGCAAACTGCCCTGGAATACCGACGGCGGCGGTCTGTGCAACAACCATCCCATGAACCGGGGCGGCATCACCAAGGCCATCGAGGCCGTCCGCCAGTTGCGCGGCGAAGCGCATCCGGCTGTGCAGGTCAAGGACTGCAGGCTGGCCCTCGCCGCCGGGCCCGGTCTGGTGCTAGGACCCGGTCATGCCCATGCCACCGTCATCCTTGAGCGGGAGTGATTCCATGAGCCACGCAACCCCAACACACACACCCGCAGACGAGCCCAAGGGCTTCGAGCAGGATCCTTTTGCCGCCGCCTTTCCTGAGACCCGTGAATTCTGGGCCGCTGCCGAAGAGGGGCGCCTCATGCTCAACACCTGTGAGGATTGCAAGCGGCCGCACTGGTATCCGCGGGCGGTTTGCCCCCTGTGCGGCAGTACCCGCCTGCGCTGGGTACAGGCCAGCGGCCAGGGCTCGGTCTATGCCTTCAGCACCGCGCGCCGTGCCACGCCACCCTACACGCTGGCCTATGTCCAGCTCGCCGAAGGCCCGACACTCCTGACCAACATCGTGCAGGCCGACCCCGATACGCTGAAGATCGGCATGCCGGTTTCGGTGCAGTTCCAGCGTGCCGAAGAAGGCCGGATGATGCCGTTCTTCCGCCCGGCAGACGCCGCCTGATCCAGACGGAGTCGCGCACCCATGGTCATGGCCGACTACCCCTTGCAGCAACGCACCATCGGGCGGGTGCTGGCCGACAAGGCGCGGCGCATACCGGACAAGCCCTTTTTGCTGTGGCAGCAGCAGGTCTTCTCGTATGCCGATCTCGAGCGCATCACCAACCGGTATGCGAATGGCTTTGCGGCTCTGGGCATCGGGCATGGCGACACGGTCGCGGTGATGCTGCCCAACAGCCCCGAGTTCTTGTGGGTGGTGTGGGGACTGGCCAAGCTCGGCGCCGTGGGTGTGCCACTCAATACTGCCGCCCGTGGCGACATGCTGCAGTACTTTCTCAGTCAGTCTGAGGCCCGCATGCTGGTCATCGACAGCGAATGGACGGACCGGCTGCAGGCTGTTGCATCGTCCTTGCCCTCGATCCAGACCTATGCGTTTTCAGGCGCCCTGCCGGATGCCGCATTTGCAGCTCTGGTACCGCATGCGCGCATCCTGCCCCTGCCGGCCCTGCCTTCGGGCAACGACACCGCACCGCCGATCGATCGGGTGAGCCCTGATGATGCGCACCTGATCGTCTATACCTCGGGCACGACCGGCCCCTCCAAGGGTGTGCTGTGCCCGCATTCCCAGGCGCTGGGTGTAGGACGCGCCATCAGCACCGAATACGGCTACCGATCCGACGACGTGATCTATGCCTGCCTGCCGCTCTTTCATGTCAATGCCCTGTGGTACTCCTGCACGGCAGCCCTGTGGGCCGAGGCCCGGTTTGCCCTGTCGGAACGCTTTTCGGCCACCCGATTCTGGGATGAGATTCGCGACTACGGCGCCACGCAGTTCAATTCGCTGGGCGCCATGACCAATATCCTGCTGCAACTGCCCGAGGGTCCGCAGGACAGAAACCATCGCCTGCGTCAGATCATGGCGGTTCCCATGACCCGCGATCTGTACACAGAACTGCGCAGGCGCTATGGGGTTGAGGTCACCTCGCTTTTTGCGATGTCCGAAAACTACGCGGTCACGATCTTCGTGCCCGGCGATCGCGAGGACAAGCTGGGCTCAGCCGGGTCGGCCCGGGGTGCGTCGCGCCTGCGCATTGCTGACGATGAAGGTGCAAGCCTCGCGCCAGGCGAGGTGGGCGAGATCCAGCTTCAGCCGCTGCTGCCCGGCACCATGATGAAGGGCTACTACCGGATGCCCGAGCAGACCGCGCAGGCCTTCATCGACGGCTGGTTCTGCACGGGGGATCGCGGCTACCTGGATGAAGACGGTTATCTCTACTTCATCGACCGCAAGAAAGAGGCCATTCGCCGGCGCGGTGAAAACATCTCGGCCTATGAGGTCGAGATGATTCTGTCGCGACATCCCGGGATTCATGAGGTCGCAGCGGTACCGGTGCCCTCAGAGATGAGCGAGGATGAGGTGATGGTCTATGTCGTGACCACACCGGGCGCAAGCCTCACGCATGCACAGGTCATTGAGTTTGCCACCGAGCACATGAGCTACTTCATGGTGCCGCGGTTTGTTGAATTCATCGACGCCCTGCCCAAGACGGCCACCGAGAAGATCGAGAAATACAAGCTCAAGCAGGATGCCCTCTCCCGCCGGACAAGCCTGTGGGATCGGGAGCGTGAGGGTATCCGGGTGGCCCGCTGACATGCGACGCGCTGCCATTCTGGGGCTCGGGGCGGTGCCGGTGGGCACCTATCAGCGCGCTGCTGCAGGCCAGGAAATCCTCGAGCACGAACTGGCCACACAGGTTGTGCTCGAAGCGGTCAGCATGGCTGGGCTCTGTCGAGACGACATCAATGGTGTGGTGGTGGCCCACCCGGGCGACCATACCCGTCAGGGCTATTTTCATACCTTCCTCACGGCGCATCTGGGCATCCGCGCCCGATCAACCGTGATTCAGGTGCTGGGCAATGGCATGACGGGCGGCCATGCCTTCGATGTCGCCCTGCAGCAGGTCACCTCCGGGCAGGCCGACTGTGTGCTTTCGGTCGGCGTGCACTTCGAGACCGGCGTGCCCACGGCGCAGCATCTCGACTACAGCATCCGCCTGACGGGCGATGTGGATTTTCAGTCGGTATTCGGTGCAGTCCCCATTGCCTGGTACGCCATGGATGCCCAGCGCTATCTGCATGAGCATCACCTGCCACGCGCCACGCTCGCCTCGATCGCCGTCAAGAACCGTCAGCATGCGAGCGCCAATCCACTGGCCCAGTTTCGCGATCCGATCACGCTGGACGATGTGCTCAGTGCAAGACCCATCGTGGAGCCTCTCGGCTTGCTCGAGGTCCCCGGTCGGGCCGATGGCGCAGTAGCCCTGTTGATTGTCTCCGAAGACATGGCTCGGGCCAGTGGCCGCCCCTACACCCTCGTTCGAGGCCGAGGGTTCGAGCATGAGGGTCTGCACCAGATCTCGGATCAACCGGGAGATGCACTGGCCTATGCACCCCTGCGCGGTGCGAGCGCACGGGCCCTGGCTCAGGCCGGCCTGAGTCTGCAGGATATGGGTACTTTCCAGGTCTATGCGCCCTGCACCATCGTGGAGGCCCTCGGTACCGAGGCCTTGGGTCTGTTCGAGCGTGGCCAGGGTGCAGTGGCGGCCGCCGAGGGCCTGACCCGATTCGACGGTCGCCATCCGGTGAACACCTGCGGGGGCTGCCTGTCGCGTGGCCATCCTCCCGAAGTCACGCCGCTGTACGACGTGGTCGAAGCGATCACTCAAGTGCATGGGCGGGCGCAGGGCCGACAGGTGCAGCGGCGCGAATTTGCCATGTCGATCTGCGAGCTGGGCAAGTACAACGCTGCGCTGGTGCACATCCTGGAGGGCAAGGCATGAGCCTGCCCCGTATCGCGATGCCCGGGGCACGGCCTGTTGCGCCCCGCATCTCGGCCTTCACCCGTCCTTTCTGGGAGGCCTTGGGTCAGGGGCGACTGATCAGTACCCGCTGCGCACAGTGCGAGACCCTCGGCTTTCCGCCGCGCAACCTGTGCCGGGCCTGTTGGTCGCGCGAGTTGCGCTGGGTTGATCTGGCGCCACAGGGTACGCTCTACAGCTTCACCCGCGTGCATGTAGCCCCCGGCGCGTTTCGCAGCGACACACCCTATGCCATCGGCATCATCGATCTGCAGGCGGGGCCTCGCCTGATGTGCCGCATGATCGGCGAGATCGGTGTGCAGCATCTGGACCACCCCGTGCAGATGGTGGTGCTGGACTATGAGGATGGGCCTCTCTTCGGGGCGCGCCCGGTGCTGAAATAGCGTTGCACGCAAGGCGGGTGTCAGACCCGAGTCACACGACCCCACGAGGAGACAGCGATGATTGCCATAGGTACCGAGGCCCACTCGAAGACACGACGCCGCGCGATTCCGGTCTCTGACGTGACCTTCTACAAGGGTGAATGGATGGAAGCCGGCGAAGACCCCTGGCTCTCGCCCACGGTCTTTCTGGCTGAACAGCCGCCTCACTACACGCTGCAGACGCACTTTCATCGCCAGAACCAGTTTCAGCTGGTTGTTGAAGGATCAGCCACGCTGGGCCGCCATGCCCTGGGCCCGGTCACCGTGCACTACGCCGGCGCCTACACCGGCTATGGTCCGCTGGTGGCTGGCGCTGAAGGGATCAAGTACTTCACGATTCGGCCGGTATTCGACACCGGGCTCATTGCAGCCACCGAGGCACGCGAAAAAATGGTCCGTGGCCCCAAGCGGCATGCGCAGGTCACCCTGGGAGAGCCCTGGAGCGAGCAGGCTCTTTGCGCACTGAGCGCGCCCGAGGATGGTTTTGCCATTGCCGCCGATCAGGGCCTTGCGGTCCGTCATGTGCGCCTGCCGCCGGATCATTCGCTGGCTCTGGATCATGTTGCGCAGAGCACCAGCCTCTTTGCCTTTGTGCTTTCAGGCACAGGCCTGGTGGCCGGCCAGACCCTCGGACGATGGGAATCCGTGTTTGCCACCCAGGACGAACGCCTGACCCTTGTGGCAGGCCCGCGCGGCGCCGAGATCGTCGTGCTGCATGTCCCTCCGACCGAAGCACAGTATCTGCCCCAGGGTTAACCCATCAGGAGCCTGCCATGCCTGTACGTGTCATCGGAATGATCGGTGTCGACCCACCACAAGGCAACACCCTGCATGTCATCGCGGGCGGGATCTCTCCCGGTTTTCTGGCGGAATTTGCGCAAGCCCACGAAGACGCAGGCTTTGACATGGTGCTGGTGGGTTACTACTCCAGCTCGGCCGAGGGGTTCGGCGTGGCCTCCTATGCAGCGGCCCACACCCGCAGGCTGGGCTTTCTCATCGCACACCGTCCAGGCGTACTGATGCCCACGCTCGCCGCACGCACGGTGGCCACCTTCGATGCGCTGTGGGGTGGTCGCATGGCCCTGCACATCATCGCGGGTGTCACCGACGAAGACATGCAGCGCGATGGCGATTTCACACCCAAGGACGAACGCTACGAGCGTGCGGCCGAATACCTTGAAGTGATGCGCAAGGTCTGGACGCACCGAGAGCCTTTTGATCACGAGGGGCGCTTTTACCGGTTTGCGGCGGTGCGCAGTGATGCGCGCCCCCTGCAAAAGCCCTACCCACCGCTCTTCTTCGGGGGCTCATCCGAGGGCGCTTTGGTGATGGGTGCAGCGCACTGTGACGTGTTTGCGATGTATGGCGAGCCTCTGGCCGATACCGAGGCGCGCATGAATGACTTCCGTGCTCGGGTCGCAGCGCAAGGCCGGCCTGCTCCGGGATTCAACATGTCGTTTCGCCCCATCATCGCGCCCACCGAAGGGCAGGCCTGGGACAAGGCCGCACGGGTCCTGCACGACCTCAAGGAAGGAGGGGCCCTTCCAACCCGCGCGCTCGATGCCTCCGCCGAGCGGCTGGTGAACATCGCGTCACGCGGCGATGTGCATGACGAGCGGCTGTGGATGCCCGTGGCCGCGCTCGCCGGTGGCCGGGGTAATTCAACCTGCCTGGTCGGCACACCCGAACAGGTGGCTCAGGCCCTGCTGCGTTATTACCGGCTGGGGATTCACTCCTTCCTGATTCGTGGCTTTGATCCCGTCAATGATGTGACCGACTTCGGGCGCGAACTGATTCCGCGTTTGCGCCTGGGGGCCGCGCAAATCGATGCGTTGGCCGATGAGGCAGACAGATGATTCACAAGAACCGCATGACAGCTCGCCTGGACGGCGAGTTTGTCGTTTTCATCATCGGCATGCGAATCAACAATCCCCTGCTGATACACAAGTGGCTACCTGTTTTTGTAGCCATGCCACGCATGCTCCGGGAGCTCTATGCCTCCCCGGAACTCGGCCTGCTCAGTCACGAAATGTGGTTCTCGCGAACACCCGTTCTGGTGCAGTACTGGCGCAGCATGGATGCATTGCTGGCCTATGCCAAAGCCAAAGACGCCAAACATCTGCCTGCCTGGCAAGCCTTCAACACGTCGGTGGCCACGAATGGCTCGGTGGGGATCTGGCATGAGACCTACATCGCCCGGCCAGGCACGTACGAGAACATTTACGCCAACATGCCCGCCTTCGGTCTGGGGCGGGCTGGCACTCTGGTTGAGGCCCGCGGGGGACTGCAATCAGCCTCAGCCCGACTGCACAACCAGAGCAACCAGAGCGAAGCCTGAACATCAAGCTCCGTCGACCTTGGCTCGCAAGGCCTCGGGAGCCAAGGCCAACCCCTGGGGGCCACTGAACGCGGGGCGCAAAGGGGTGGGAATGGCCATGGATTCAGAGCTGTGAATTCAGGGCTGCTATATCCTGAACGCGACACCAACCCCACCGGACACGACCATGACCCTATCCATGTACCAGGCCAGCATTCCGCGTTTCATCAATGCCCTGAACAATCTGTCTGCCATTCTGGATAAGGCTCAGGCCCATGTTGACGCGAAAAAGCTGGATGAAACTGTACTGACCAGCTTTCGCCTGTACCCCGACATGTTGCCCATGTCGCGCCAGATCCTGATTGCGAGCGACACCGCCAAAGGACTGGCTGCGCGGCTGGCAGGCGTTGACATCCCGGTCTACGAGGACACCGAGAAAACCCTGGGCGAACTCAAAGCCCGAATCGCCAAGACCGTGGCCTTCCTGCAGACCTTCAAGGCCGAGCAGATCGATGGCACTGAACACAAGGAGATCGTGATCCGGCGCGGAGACAAGGAAACCCGCTACAGCGGCATGCAGTTCCTGCTGGGCCATGCAGTACCCAAC
>JBKCEY010000221.1:0-1704 GCA_046304115.1 Burkholderiales bacterium
CAAGAACTGCGTTGCGGGCCACGCGGGCCCCACCGGTAAATCCAACGGCCACGACGCGCCCGGCCACTTCGGAACGAAGCGTCACGATCTCATTGGCACGAAGCGTCCCGGCAGCCACCGCTTCCTCACGCAGCGCCGCAACGGCAACCTTGCTGACCTCAACAAACGCCGGCCCCGCAGGACGCCCGCCCCCGGCACCACCTGGCCCGCCGGCTGCCTTTGCAGCACCTTTGTCACCCGCTTTGTCGCCGCCCTTGTCAGCGGCTTTCTCGCCCGCCTTCTCGTTGCCCTTGGCGCCGCCAATTTCAAAGCCGGTCACGCCGGGCAGTCGCTGGGTCTTGTAGGCGTAGGCGGCAAGTCCGCCCAGTCCGGCCAGGGCAAGGATCACGACGAGGATTTTGGGCTTCATGGAGGGCAGGGTCGAACGCTCGCCCGAGCGGGCGACAATCGGTCGAATCTAGCACAGGCCGTCAGAGAATCGCTCACCCGCTACCGCTATGATCGGGCATGCATTTTTCTGCCCAACCCCGCCCCGCCATCGCAGCCCTGTCGGGCTCCCGCATCCGTGAAGTCGCCAATTCGGCCATGGGCCTGCCTGATGTGCTGGCCTTCTGGTTCGGAGAGCCCGACCGCCCCACGCCCGCCTTCATCAGCGAGGCTGCCAAGACAGCACTCGACCAGGGTCGGACCTTCTATTCGCCCAACCTCGGACTGCCCGCCCTGCGATCTGCCCTGGCCGGGTATGTCAGCAAGTTACATCCCCAAGCCGGGATCACACCCCGTCGGATCGCCGTCACCAGCTCGGGGGTATCCGCGCTCATGCTGGCGGCTCAAGCCCTGCTCTCTCCCGGGGATCGGGTGGTGGCTGTAGTGCCGCTGTGGCCCAACCTCAGTGCGATTGCTCATGTTCTGGGGGCGCAGGTTGACACCGTGAGCCTGCAGGTCGACAACCAGAGCGGCCGCTGGCGACTGGACGTTCAGGCCCTGCTCGATGCGCTGACCGCCGACACCCGCATGCTGATCCTGAACTCGCCGGGCAATCCCACCGGATGGGTCATGCCAAAGTCGGCCATGGCTGAGGTGGTGGCGCACTGCCGGCAACGCGGCATCTGGATTCTGTCCGACGAGGCGTATGAGCGACTGATTTTCAATGGCAGCGGCTGTGCCCCGTCGATGCTCGATGTCACAGATCCCGAGGACCGGATCGTGGTGGCCAACACCTTCAGCAAGACCTGGCAGATGACCGGCTGGCGCCTGGGCTGGCTGGTGCTGCCCGAGACGCTGGTGCCTGCCGTCGAAAAACTGATCGAGTTCAATTCTTCCTGCGCACCCGAGTTCGTTCAGATGGCAGGCATCACCGCGATCGAACAGGGTGATCAGGCCACCCTGGACTTTGTCGAATCCGTTCGCGCGGGAGCCAGTCACCTGATGACTCTGCTGCGGGGTCTCGGTTCAGTTCAGGCCGTGGAGCCCGAAGGCGCAATGTACGTTCTGCTTCGGATTGACGGCCACCCCGACAGCCTGACCCTGGCCAAGGATCTGGTCAGTCGCGCGCGTCTTGGCCTCGCGCCAGGCATTGCTTTTGGCTCGTCCAGCGAAGGCTATCTGCGCTGGTGTGTCGCGCGACCGCCTGCGGTACTGGCTGAGGGCGTTGATCGGCTGGCGGGTTATCTGAACCCGCGCAAACTGAACCCGCGCAAGGGC
>JBKCEY010000222.1:0-6904 GCA_046304115.1 Burkholderiales bacterium
CGGGAACCGCGATTGCTGCTGCCGCGCTGGCCACCTGACCATAGGTCAGACGTCTGCCCGATGGGGTATGCGTGATCACGCTGTCAGCGGCCACGCATTGCGCGACCGGTACCGACCATTGGTTGGCTGCGGCCTGCACCAGCATCATGCGTGCAGCGGCGCCCCCCTTGCGCACATAGTCCTGAGACTCGCGGATGCCGCGACTGCCTCCGGTCGAGAAATTGCCCCAGATCCTCTTGCGGGCCAGATTCTGTCCGGGTGTTGGGTATTCAGTCGTGACGCGCGACCAGGCGCACTCGAGCTCTTCGGCCACCAGCTGAGCGAGCCCGGTCAGGGTGCCCTGCCCCATCTCCGAACGCGCGATCCGGATCACCACCGTATCGTCTGGCTTGATCACCACCCAGGCATTGACCTCGGGTGCGCTGCCGCCCGCTTGCGCGCCGGCAGGCAGATGCCAGCCCAGCGCGAGGCCCCCGGATGCAAGGGCCGAACTCAGAACAAACTGCCGACGGCCTGGCTTTTGAGGGGTCTTCCGTGCAGGGCTGTGTGCCATTGAGGTCACCGTCTGCAGGCCAAACCCCGGATCGTCATTGCGATTCATTGCAGTCTCCTGGAGATGCAGTGGGCCTTAGCCCTGTTTGGCTGGGGGATTGCCGGCGGCGACATGGATGGCCGCCCGGACCCTGTTGTAGGTTCCACAGCGGCAGATGTTGGTCATGGCTTCGTCGATATCGGCATCCGTGGGCTTGGGCTTGTCCTTGAGCAGAGCCGCAGCAGCCATGATCATTCCGGACTGACAGTAGCCGCATTGCGGCACATCCAGCGCCAGCCAGGCCTTTTGCACCGGATGGCTCGAATCGCCCGACAGGCCCTCGATGGTGGTGATCTTCTGGTTGGGCTGCACGGCCGACAGCGGGATCACGCAACTGCGGATCGCCTGGCCATCGAGGTGAACGGTACAGGAGCCGCACTGGGCAATGCCACAGCCATATTTGGTGCCAGTCAGTCCGACATGTTCACGGATCACCCACAGCAGCGGGGTGGACGGGTCGGCATCGACCTGAACGGTTCGGCCATTGACGTTGATCGTCGGCATCACGGTCTCCAGTGGGATTGTTGATGAACATGATACTGGGCAGCGGTGTGCATGAACACCTCCAGCGCGGGATCGAAGCCGGTTTCCTGAAGAAGAATCTCGGCCACCCGGGGCGCGGCCCGCTCGGCGGCTCGCGCATCCAGAAACAGCAATCGTGAGCGTCGGGCCAGCACATCGCCCACCTGAACCGCCCACTCCTCGCGCGCGGCGAAACGCACCATGGCTTCAGTGAGATTCTCAGCCACTTCAATGTCCGCGCCCGGGAGCTGGGCCACCTCGCCGGCTTCGCTGCCGTACAGATGCAGGCCCGGTGCCGCACTCAGCGAAACGCCCGTTTCGCAGGCGCCCACCAGTGGCAGATTCGCTGTGCGGCAGGGTCCGGCGTCGGGCAGCAGATCAGCCTCGGTGCATGCAGCCAGCACGTCTTGCGCCATCGCCCGGCAGGTGGTCCATTTGCCACCGGTGACCGTGATCAGCCCGTTCTCTGCGGTCCAGATGCTGTGCTCGCGGCTCAGTTTCCGGGTGGCTGTCCCGGGTTGGCGCTTTGCATCGACCAGAGGCCGCAGGCCAGCCCACAGGCTCAGAATGTCTTGTGTACCGACTGGCCGGTCGAAAAGCGCAGCCGCCTCCTGCCTCAGAAAGTCCAGTTCTTCTGCAAGCGGCAGGGGTTCCAGTGAAGTGTGAGGTACTGCGGTGTCGGTTGTGCCCAAAATGGTGTGGCCCAGCCAGGGCACAGCAAAAAGAACCCGTCCATCCCGGGTGCGGGGTATCAGGATGGCATGACGTCCATCCAGCCAGTCGCCTCTGAGAACCGCATGAATCCCCTGACTCGGACGGACCCGAGGCTCGGCCAGATGGCCTTCAGGCTGCAATCGGAGAATGTCATCCACCCAGACCCCCGTGGCATTCACGATGCACCGGGCCTGTACATCCAGCGTCTGCCCGCCAACCCTGTCTTTGAGCTGCGCGCCAACCACACGGCCCGCGCGCTCGATCAGACCCTCTAAGGCGACATGGTTGATCAGCAGTGCGCCTTCTCGTGCTGCCGTTCTGGCAATCGCAATGGCCAGCCGGGCATCGTCAAACTGCCCGTCGGTGTAGACCACGGCCCCCTTGAGCCCTTGTGCTCTCAGGCGCGGCGAGGCCGTCAGCGCCTCCTCCCGAGGCAGCCAGGCGGTGGAGCCCAGCGAGTCCTGCCCTGCAAGCGCATCGTAAAGACGCAGTCCAGTGCCATAAAAAAGCCGCTGCGCAAGCGATTTCACGGGAATCAGGAAGGGCAGTGGCTGGGCCAGGTGGGGCGCGTTGCGCAACAGCACCGTGCGCTCATGAAGCGCTTCACGCACCAGCGCAATGTTGCCCTGAGCCAGGTAGCGCACACCGCCATGCAGCAGCTTGGTCGCTCGAGAGGAGCTGCCCTGAGCAAAATCGTTGGCCTCGATCAAAGCCACCTTCAGGCCCCGGTTCGCAGCATCGAGGGCCACCGATACCCCTGTTGCGCCACCGCCAATCACCAGCAGATCAAAACGCTCACCGGCCAAACACGCCAGGATCTCGTCACGCGAGCGCTGCCCGCAACCCGCGTTCATGAAACCCGAGGTGACGCAGCCGTCTGGGTCAATCGCGTACCTTGCGCCGGAGGGTCATGCGGGGGCCCCGCAAAGCACTGCGCCTGGCGCATCCATTCGGTCGCATGGATACCCTCGACCTTCAGGTCGACATCACGCCAGTGACGGGTCTGCGTCACGACCTGACAGAAAGCCGTTGCGGTGCCCTCGATGCTTCCCGCTACCCCTGCATCCTGCGCTTGCCCGTAGCTCCAGACCTTGCCTGAGGGCGCAACCAGCCTGACCCACGGCATCGGCATCGGAACATCGAGCCCTCGATTGCGAAAGGTCCATCCGTAGGTATTGACGCCCAGGATCACGATATTTTCGATCCGGTCATGGTCCTGGCGCACCACGCCAAGCGCGTCATACAGGGCCTGGCCATGGGCCCAGGTCTCCATCAGACGGGCGGTCATGGATGAGCGGGCGCTCATGTCAGGACCACTCCATTTCAGGCGCTGGCGAGGATCTGCAGTCGAAAAACGATCGGCGACAGCCTCAAAACCCGCCCGCCAGTGCTCGAGCAGCGCATGCCCGGAAAGGCCGTTGAAATGATCCGACTCATGACCCCGCAAACCACGCGGGTGCTTGCGAATCACGCCGAGCACCGCGAGCAGGCCGGCTTCGTCCGACAGCTGCTTGTCGGCCATGCTGTTCCAGTAGGCCAGATGCTGAAGAACGTCGTTTGCAGCCCAGCCCTTGAACAGGCTCGGTTGTGTAAAGAAAGACTCCGGCTGTGCGGTCAGGAGGGCATGCAATGCCCTGCTCTCGTCGCGGAAATCAAAGGCCTGCTGCAGCAGGTTGTTGTTGTCGTTCATCATCGGCTCCGCCGCCCTCCAGGCAGGAGAGCGCATGACATGCTGGAGCCGGAATCCTACGTGCTGACGGCGATCCGTGCCATCCGGGCCCTCGCCCGGGGCGAATCAAAGGCCGAAGGGGCCCTGGGCCAGGTAGAGCAGCGTGACGACGATTGCACCCAGACAGATCCCGACGATCTGCCTAGCCGCCGAATGACTCTGCTCCGAATCAAGATCGGAAACGCCCAGACGCCGATCGTTTGATGCAGCGAAACGGTTCTGACGAAGTCCGACGGGGCGAATGGCGATCATGGGTTGGCTCCTCTTCGTTGCAGGCAGGGCCGGTTGCAAAATTCAATACGACCGTCTGTCTGTGACATAGTACCGCTCGTCGAAGCATAGTCGTGTCAATTCGAAGACCGAAATGCGTCTCGGCTGAAAATTTTTGCGTTACAAGAATCCGAAGCGGTCGGCACGATCGAGCTCCCTGTGAATTTGTTCCGTGCTGAACGCGTTCAGGCCCTGAGGGTGTCTTTCCGATCGCCCGACCTGATCCAGGGATTTATCGTGCACGCGCCAGTCAGCCGGTAGGCTTGCGCGCGTGGTTTCATCCCCATCCCCCATCTGATACGAGGAGCTCGAATTGAGTCGGTCGCATTTTCGTCGCGCAGCGCTGAGTGTTCTGGCCACGGCTGGTCTTGCCACCCTGGCGCCCCAGGCCTTTGCACAAGCCTTTCCCAGCAAGCCCATCCGGCTGGTGGTGCCCTACGCGCCGGGCGGAGCCACTGACATCATCGGGCGCGCAGCGGCGGCTGAACTGACCCGTCTGCTGGGCCAACCCGTCAACGTGGACAACCGGCCTGGCGCTGGAGGCAACCTGGGCGCCGAATTGGTGGCGCGCGCAGCACCTGATGGCCACACGCTGCTGGTGTCTGCAAGCAGCCTGCACGGCATCACGCCCTTTCTGTACAGCAAACTCAATTACGACCCCAACAAGGACCTCAAACCGGTCATCGTGCTGGGTGCCTTTGCCAATGTGCTGGTGGTCAATCAGAACGTGAAGGCCAACTCGGTTTCCGAACTGATCAGTGAGATCAAGGCCAATCCGGGCAAGTTCTCCTACGCATCGAGTGGCAGCGGCTCAACCATTCACCTGTCGGGCGAGATGTTCAAATCGCTGACGGGCGTGGATATGCCCCATGTGCCCTACAAGGGCAGTGGCCCTGCACTGACCGACCTGATGGGCGGCCAGGTGCAGATCATGTTCGACAACATTCCGTCGGCCATCGTGCACATCCGCTCGGGCAAGCTCAAGGCGCTGGCCACCACCGGCGAGACCCGCTCCAAGACCCTTCCCGATCTGCCCACCATGCGCGAAGCGGGTCTGAAGGACTACGTCTCCACGGCCTGGTTTGGCATCGTCGCACCGGCCGGAACCCCTGCCGACATTGTGGCCAAGCTCAATGCGGAAGGTCAGAAAGCCGTGGTTTCGCCTGAATTCGTCAAGAAAATGAACGAGTTTGGCTATGACGTGGTCGGTGGTACGCCCGAAAAGATGGCGTCCATGATCCAGGATGAACTCCGTCGCTGGGGCCCGCTGGTCAAGGCTTCGGGCGCCAAGGTCGACTGACCGGCTCCGTCAGATGGCTCAGCCGGCATGAGCGGTGCGGCTGACTGAGCGGTCTGGCGGTTGAGGACGATCAGCCTTGCTGAAAGCGATCAGTTCTTTCGAGCCCGCTGGTTGAAGCGCTCGACAGCCTGCCTGAACCCGTCACTCTGAACCGCGAGTTGCTGGGTGCGGTTCTCCAGTTGAAGCGCAGCGTCCAGACTCGGCGCATCGACATTGAGATCGAGCACTTCCTTGGTCATGCGAAGGCCGAAGGGGGTCTTGCCCAGCATCACCTCGGCCACTTCGAGCGCAGCGGCAACCGATTGACCGTCATCGACCACCCGCGAGACCAGGCCGATTCGTTCGGCCTCATCGGCCCCAACCTCGCGCCCGGTATACAGAATGTCTGCAGCCCTCGAAACACCGACCAACCGGGGCAACAGGTAGGTGCTGCCAATCTCGCCGGCCGACAGTCCGATGTTGATGAAAGAGGCCACGAAGCGCGCCGATCGCGCAGCGATGCGGATATCGGCAGCCAGCGAAAAACAAAATCCGCCGCCTGCGGCTACACCATTGACGGCGGCGATGACCGGCTGAGGGATGCGCCGCAGCCCCAGGATCAGTCGGGCGAGCCGTTGCTGGGTGGCCATCCCCTGCTCCACCCCCATGCGCTCACCGCCATGCCGTTCGCGGGCCTCCTTGAGGTCTGTGCCTGAGCAAAAGCCCGGACCGGCTCCGGTCAGGATCAACACCCGAGCATCGGACTCTTCCTGGAGCCAGTGCAGCACCTCACCGAATTCGCGCAGCAATTGCACGCTGATGGCGTTCAGTCGGTCAGGCCGGTTCAGGGTCAGCAAGGCCACGCCCTCTCGCGGGGTCGTGACGCTCAGGGTTTCAGTGACGGGTGGGTTCATCGCTCAGACCGTGTCGGATAGGTTCGTTGCCTGGATCGTCCGGATGGTGATCGGACCGTTGGGGTTTGGTCGCGCGGTGTCACAGCAGTCGCCTGTCGCGCGATGTAACGCAGTCGTTTACCGCGCGGTGTAGCCGCCGTCGTCCACGTAATAGGCACCTGTGATGAAGGACGCGGCCGGACTGCTCAAAAAGAGCGCCAGATGGGCGATTTCCTCGGGTTGTCCGAGCCGACCAATGGGATGGTTGGCGATCAGCATGTCGCGGGATGCATCCTGCGAGCGGATGGGCGCGGTCATGGCGGTTTCGATGAAGCCCGGGCCGATGGCATTGACCCGAATGCCGCGTGCCGAATACTCGAGCGCAGCAACGCGGGTGAGCCCCACCACGGCGTGCTTTGAAGCGGTGTAGGCCGCTGAATGCGCAAATCCCACGCTGCCCAGAATGGAGGCAATGTTGACGATGGAGCCCCCACCGCCTTCGAGCATCACCGGGATCTGGGCCTGCATGCAATGAAACACGCCGTCGAGGTTCACCGCCAGAACGCGACGCCAGGTCTCGGGCAGAACATCGGCTGTGGCCCGGCGAATACCGCTGCCGTCGGCCCCCGAAATACCGGCATTGTTGATCGCGATATCCAGTCGGCCAAACCGGGCACGGGTGGCCTGCACCATGGCCTGAACGGAGGCGGGATCGGCAACATCCACAGCTACAAAACCCGCCTGCGCACCTTCGGCGATGAGGCGTTGCGCTTGATCGGGAGTCCATACGCCTTGCTCGTCACGGCTGCCGGGGCTGACAGCGAAAGACGTGACGATCTCAGCGCCGACCGCACGCGCAAACTCGACGACGTCGCGCCATTGTGCGCGGCTCAGCACGGTGTTGA